>JBEHWO010000236.1:0-10728 GCA_040217695.1 Vulcanimicrobiota bacterium
GTCACATTATTCTTAAAGAAATCTTCATAATGGCCGTAATGCCTTACATTTGCCGCAGAATGAATAATACAGTCTATTTCCTCTGCCAGATATTTATAAGCATCTTCCGTCAATCCAAGCATATCCAGAGAGAGTTCTCCCCTTAAAACATGAATTCTTTCTTTATAATCTTCTTTAAAATCTTCGGGGAAATAATATTTCACCTTATCATAAAGTCTTTTTTCCGCTTCTTCGTCATTGCTTCCCCTTATTATAAGATAGACACTACTTTCTGTTTCTTTCAGGAGTTCCATAAATAAATGCATGCCTATATAACCTGTAACACCTGTAAGAAGTATATTCCTGTAATTACATCTCTGAGACATATCTATGTGTTCGTATTTTTTAATGTGTTTCTCGGAAAGATTTTCTTTGAGACTCTGTAATTTTGTTCTGAGATAATCTTTTCTTTCTTTTATGTGTTTTGCAAGTTCTCCTGCAGTCTTATATTTGAAAATGTCATTTACCGTAATCTCAAAATCTGTCTGAAGTTTTGCCACAGCCGTTACTGCTTTAAGAGAATGACCTCCTAGAGAAAAGAAATTATCATTCATGCCGATCTTTTTTATACCGAGTACTGTCTGCCAGACTTCAGCAATCTTTTTTTCCTTATCATGGACAGGTGCAACATACTCGCCTGCAAGATGAGCATCAGGGGCAGGAAGAGCTTTTCTGTCCAGTTTCCCGTTGGCAGTCAGAGGGATTTTTTCAAGCTGAATTATATGGGCAGGTATCATGTATTCTGGCAGTTCTTTAGAAAGAATCTCTTTTATTTCTTCTATATCCGGCTTTTCTTCTGAAGCAAAATAGGCGCAGAGATATTTATTACCTCCATCATCGTCCCTGTCTATGACGGCAGCTTCCTTTATTGACTCAATTTTTAATAATTCCTCTTTTATCTCACCCAGTTCAATCCTAAAACCTCTTATTTTAACCTGCTGATCCATTCTGCCGAGATATTCAATGTTTCCGTCAGGAAGCCATCTTGCCAGGTCTCCTGTACGGTACATTTTCTCTCCGGGTATAAAAGGGTTTTCTACAAATTTCTCTGACGTAAGGGCAGGAGCATTCAAATAACCTCTTGCAAGACCTGCACCTGCTATGCAGAGTTCTCCCGCAACTCCGACAGGCTGTAATCTGTTATATTTATCCACTAGAAATATTTTCGTATTCCATACAGGCTTACCGATGGGAATATTATCATAAAATTTATCTACTTCAAAACATGTCGTATAAACAGTATATTCAGTGGGACCGTATTTATTAAGAACCCGGTAATTTCTTTTTTTATAATGTTTCAGTTTTTCCCCTGCCACATCGACTATAGATAAAGACCTGTTATCAACAAGTTCCACAAAATGTTCACTGAACTGTGTGGGCAGGAATATTTTATTTATACTGTTACTTTCAAAATATTCGTTCAGGTCTTTTAAAGACATACGTATATCGTCACCTATCACATAAAGAGAGGCACCTGTTATAAATGTGGCAAATATCTCCGCTATGGAAACGTCAAAACCAAAACCTGCATATTTTGTAGATCTGTCTTCAGGTGTAAGATCTATACTGTGAGCCTGCCAGAGGGACAGGTTGAGAAGAGAACCATGTTCAATCATAACTCCCTTTGGTTTTCCCGTAGAACCTGATGTATAGATAATATAGGCAAGATTGTCAGGTTTCGTAATTACAGGAAGATTGGAATTTTCACCTGTATAAAGATTGATATCATCCAGTTCTATTATCTCTCCTGAAAAATCCTTTAAATGTGCCCGAAAATGTTTCTTTGTTAAAATGACAGACGATTTGCTGTCTTCCAGCATATATTTAACCCTCTCGGTGGGATATTTGCCATCTACAGGCATATAGGCACTACCTGATTTTATAATACCCATAGTTCCTACAATCATTTCAAGTGAAGGTTCTGCCAGGATACCCGTTATATCATCAGGTTTTATGCCTTTAGAGCGAAGCAATCGTGCCAGTTGATTTGCCATGTCGTTTAATTCTCTGTAAGTAAGTTTTTTATCTTTATAAACAAGGGCAATATTCCCGGGATTCTTCTCTGCCTGTTCTTCAAAAAGTTCTATTACCGTCCTGTTTTTATCAAAAACCATTTCAGTTTTATTAAAATCATAGAATATTTTTTTATATTCTTCTTCAGGAAGAATACTTAAATTTTTCAATTTACTGTCAGGATTTTTTACTATATGTTCAAGAAGGCAGACAAAATTTTCTGACATATTTTTAACGGTTTCTTCTTTAAAGATAGCAGTTCTGTATTCTATATAAAAATTAATATCTTCCCCTTTTTCTTCTATTACAAGGGTAAGATCAAAATTCACGCCTTCTATTTTTCTGGGGATAAGATTTATCTTCAATCCGTCAATGTGAGGAGAGAAATCATCAATATGCTGAACTGCAAAAACAACATCAAAGAGAGGATTTCTGCCTGTTTCTCTTTCAAGGTTTAATTTTTCCACAAGATAATCCATCTGATAATCCTGATTTTCAAAAGATTTTACAAGATTTTCATGGACTTCATCGGAAAACTCTCTGAAAGTTTTTTCGTCTTTCGGGAAATTTCTTAAAGGAATGGTGTTTACAAAAAGGCCTGCAAGATGTTCTATTCCAGATTTTCTCCCTGTCACAGGAAAACCTGTGATTATATCATCACTGGATACATATTTTGAAAGAAGAATATTAAAAGATGCAAGTAATACTGTATATAAAGGAATATTTATCTTCTGAGAAACATGTCTCAAATCACGGGATAAGGAGGAACGGAGAGTAAAATAATATCTCTTACCCGTAAAACCGAGCCCCAGTTTTCTGGAATAATCGGTAAGCAAATCAAGTACAGGCACTTCATCTGAAAATACATTCATCCAGTATTTTTCTTTTTCTTTAAGATATTCACTACCCTGTAATTCTTCATGCCACATAAGAAAATCACTGTATTTAACAGTAATTTCTTTCAGCTCTTTACCATTATAAATATCCAGAAGTTCTTCAAGGAGTATATTGAGTGAAATACCGTCAAGGATGAGACTGTGAAAATCCAGAAAAAGAAAATGTTTTTCAGGAGATACATTTAAAAGTTCAACGCGGAAAAGAGGGCCTTTAAATATATCAAAAGGTTTTACATGTTCTGCTTTTATACTGTCTATATCATCCTCTGTTTTTCTATAGGTTTTCTTTAATTTTATTCTCTTATTGATAATCTGAACAGGCAATCCGTCAATCATATCAAAGGTAATCCTCAGGGCTTCATGCCTGTCTACAAGAGTCTGAATTGCCTTACTCAACCTGGAAATATCCAGTTTTCCTTCTATAGAGAGAATGAGGGGATTATTATTGGAAAGTCCTACATTTCCCATCTGTTCCACTATAAACACAGGTTTCTGCTGTGATGTAAGGGGGTAATAAGGCCTTTCTCCTTTATCGTTCATTTTATCAATATGGGGTAATTTATCTGAAGAAACTATATCCTTTATAATATTCAGAGGGTAATATATACTGTCCATGAAAAATCTCCTCGCTGAAAATAAATTTTATATATTATATCAGATTTACACTTCTTTACAAATTAAAAATTTTTTTTACACCTTTACTATTATAATGATAGTGTATTTCATAACTTATTAGATCGTGACGCGTAACGCGTGGCGGGGTTAATCGCACATCACACATTACGCTTTACGCATTACGAGGTCATTATTTATAGAAATTATCTGATAAAAAAGCCATAGAAATAAAAGGTAAAAAATTTCTTTCTGACGAATGTTATAAGGATCATGAAAAAGAGGATATGAGAAAAACATAGAAAAAAGAAAAACACCGGAGCTATAGTAAGAATAATCAGAAAGGAGGATATAGCAAAAAATATAAAAAAAGTAGAAAGATATACAAATAAATAATTAAAAATTACAAAAGGAGAGTGTTATAAGTATGAGAGAGAAAAAAAGTTTAATTATCTGGTGTTTTCTATTTTTTTTATGTATTTTTTCTTTGAATAACTGCGGTTCTGACTCTACAGTCCAGCCTGTTACTACCCCCACTCCTGTTACATATACGGTAAAGGGAGTCATAACAAGCCCACAATCCCTGCCCATAGGAGGAGTAAACTGTGCACTTTCGAGCTACGGCACATCAATCACAGAAGCAGCCATATATACCACTCAAACCGATTCCAACGGAAATTATTCCTTCTCCGGCATCCCTTCGGGAAGATATAAACTTGTTACCGGTAAAGACGGATATGTAAAGGTAAATACCATATTTTACCCCTCTGACCTTACATCTGTAAAAAACACACTTAATATCATTATGATAAGTATTAACGAATGGCCGTCAGTCATGGGTTCTTACCCCTATAATCCCAATACGGGATATGTTATGGTATCGACAGGGAGTTATGAAGTAAACCCCTCCCTTGCCGGTATTTCCGTAGAAATGATATCCAATAAAGACGGTGCTCCCTCTGTCTATGAGGACAAAGGATTTTTAAAGAATGACGGGACTGTGGACTGGCCTGCAGAGGTGACATACGATAAAGGAATAGCAAATTTTCACAATGTTAAAACCGGTGAGACCTGCACAATCACTGCCCGGAAGGGCACTGAATTCCAGACAAAAACCGAGACAGACGCCGTAGCGGTAGCAGGCGAAATAAACCATTATATTCTCGTCAGCGGGACAGGTGGTATAGGAGGAGATAAACTGGATCTTCCCCCTATGTCCGATTCTGCTTTTCAAAAACAGGGTATATATAATCAGGACGGAAGTCTTCAGAGCAATCCTGCAGTCTATGCGGACACGAAAACAGTTGACGGCATTAACTACATCAGAAAAAAGCTTTCCAGCGGTGATAGTATAACCTTTAACAATCAACCCTATACAGTATATGCCTCTATTCCTGAGATTATGACTGTAAAATATGCCTATACCGCTGCCGATCCCGGCAAAGAATATTTCGACCCTGCCATGGAAGGACATGTTGACGGATATATGGCACCGGGTTCAGGGAAAATCAATAACGGGAAAGAAAGCGTTAAGCCGGGAGAAACAACTGCAAGTGCCTGGGATCCGAACCAGAAGGTATATCTTGTAAAAAATGAATCAGGTTTCGAATATTATATTCCCTATTTACCGGGCATAACAGATAATGTAGCCCTTGTGACAGATTATGTAAACGGCCAGGGTACAGGTACAATAATAAACCATATGTTTCCCTTCGGATGGGCCTTTGATGCAAGATCTATTACCTTCAATATTGACTGGAGGGGTGTTAACAGTGATATGACAACCGGTTCCGGCGACTCGGCCACTTTGAGATCCAATGTAAAGAACCATATTATGGAAACTGCCAATCTGGATCCCAATACTGAATTAACCGGTATTAAGGATTACAGTTATTGTCCAAATCCTGTATTATGGCTGAAGAAAGGTACCTTTATTCCAATCGCTCCCGCTCCGGGATTTCAAAGAAACCTTCTCCGGAAATACACAAGAGCCGGCGTATGGGATCTTAACAGCCATACGTCTGATCTATTCGTCAGAAGAAACAAAGGGGGTATTGAGTTACCTGTCTATGATAACTCTAATATTTACCCTCTCGTTATACAGAGCTGGGAAAATCAGAATTATACACTTATAAATCAGACAGATTCTGTGATTTCCGGAGTTATCACCTCCTATCCGGGAAATGAAGCTTATTATACAAACAATGTATTTTTTCCAAACAGTGCCGGAGTAATAACTATGGCCAAGAATTATCTTATTCAGGATAATGCCGGATTAAGTTCAAGAGAAACAGACAACTGGCTTGGATTTAAAGGCGACAGCCCTCTCCAGACAATTCAGTGGGATAAGGGTGAAAATAATGCTGAACCAGGCGGACAGGCCAACAAACCTTATATGTTCGGAGGGCGAAATTCAGATAAATCCAGCGGAAGCAAATATACATGTAATTTGAAACATGCAAACAGTTTCCTTGTAAACAGAGTGGCAAAAAGCAAATTCGAGAATAAGATGTATACGGTTCACTATTATGTTGATCTTAACGATAGTAAAGGATATCAGGAAGTATTTAATATCAGTTATGAGTGGAAAGAGTTAGATGTGGATAAATCAACCTGTAAGTGGATAAAGGCGACTGACGGTAAAGGCACATGGGTGCCAAAAGCAGTATGGAAGAACACTAAATCAAATCCGCTGGCACTGTATGATGTATATGGTACAGATATTCATATTATGCGGTTTAAAGCTGTCAACTGGTCCGGAACAAATGTAGTCGCCTGGGGAGCAACGTCTGACCAGTTTACTATTAAAGATAACGTAGAAAACGGTGAAATATATTCCTACGTGGCTACAGGTTCTACAAATAACCCGAATGTGAAATTTTTACTTGTTCTTACCAATTAGTAGCGTGACGCGTAACACGTGACGCGTGACGGGAGGAAGACCTTTATCACATGCTTATGGTCAGAAAAAATATAAATCCTCTGCCGGGGAAAGTATAATATAGTCCCGGCATGAGAGAATCTTAGAAAAGGAGAGTAATATTTATGAAAATAAAAAATTATCACTTAATAGTTTTATTCGTTCTTATGTGTATTTTTACTCTGAGCAGTTGCGGCTCAGACTCTACAGTGCAACCTGTTACCACTCCTACTCCAACAACCTTTACAGTTAAAGGAGTCGTAACGAATTCACAGGCACAGGCAGTGGGAGGGGCAACATGCAGCCTTGAAATTTATGGACCGGGAATAGCCGGATCGGTTATATACACAGCTCAGACCGATTCCAGCGGAAAATATTCTTTTCCCAATATTTCAGCAGGTAAATATAAACTTACAGCTACTAAAGACGGTTATGTGAAGATAAACACCATATTTAACGCCAGCAACTCCCAGTTATATTCGACAGTGAATGTCATTATGGTGAGGTACGACGAATGGAATGCCGTTATGAGCTCAGACCACCCCTATAATGCAAATACAGGATATATAATGGTATCAACAATGGATTCCGTTGTAACAGAAGGCCCGCTCGGAAAAGATATGACTGCCCAGTTTGATCCTATGGGCAGTGTATCAGTACAGCTTGTATCCAATAAAGACGGAGCACCTGTAGTTTATCAGTCCCGAGGATATTTAAATAATAACGGAACAATGGACTGGTCTGCACTGGTAACCTTTGCAAAAGGGATAACTTATTTTTACAATGTAAGAACCGGTGAAGAGTCTACAATCACTGCAACAAAAAGCGGTTATTACTTTACAACCGTGACAGATGCCGCAGCCACTGCAGGAGAGATTAATCATTATATACTCATAGGTACACCAGGAGGTGTGGGAGGCTCATATTCTACGGCAATTCAGCGTGTTGCAGATAAAAGCCCCCTGAAAGGTATTTGCTACAAACCTTCTCCTCATGACTACAGGCCCGGCATGGATGGTATATATAACGATTCCGATTTCTGCAATGACGGTTTCAATAAATTATGGGGCTCTGATGGAAGAGATGATATTGGTAACTTTGCGAAAGCAGGCGTTAACTTCCTCCATATGTATGATCTGAACCAGCCAGGTTCGGGACGTAACCATACTAACTTTATGAACTATTGTAACAGGAAAGGAATTTCTATTGCCTACTCGGTATCTGCCTGGTTTGTCGCGAATATAAATAACAACAGTGCAGACACGTGGTTAACAAATTTTGTAAATGAAGTATATCCCGGCGGGAAAAGAAATACTGCAGTTATAATGTGGTGTGTTGGAAATGAACCGGAGCTCGGAGAGAATAGTCAGACAATAGAACTGGCTGCAAAAACTATAGCGAAATTAATAAATGCTGAAGATAGAGCAGGCATAGCTGATAGTGAGAGAATTGCCATTACGTGTCCTCTCTGTTTTGGTCTGTTTGGCGGGACTACCGAGGGAATCGTCAAGCTTCAGGAACTTAAAACTGCTTTAAAAAATAATGGTGTTTCCGATGAAGTATTCAATAATCGTTTTATTGCAGCCATCAATACCTTCAAAGATGGCCCGTCACTGAAAACTTATGTAGAGACTACTTTTCCTTCTGCGTCTGCTGCAATAAACAATGGTAAATCAATTCCATTCTGTTTCTTTGAGATTGGGAAGGAAATAGGAACAGATGTAACAACTGAAGATGGCCAGGGTGAGTATTATAAAAGCCAGATATCATCAGTTTTTCCTTCTGCAAAATCTACGGGGCCATTTTTCGGAGCCTGTGTTTTTTCAACTGTTAATGAAGCATGGAAAACCGGTACGGAAGCAACATTCGGCGTTTATAAAATCAGCGCAAACGGCACAGTTAACGCAGAAGGATATCCTGTAGATACATGGACAGAAAAACCCAATTTTACAGTTATGAAAAACTATTATACACAGCACTGATAAAAATGACGGATTAGTGACGGGTGATCCGTGATGGGATTATATTCCTGCCCATTATGTGTCACCTGTTACCGTCCTGTTACTGACGTGAGCATAAACATGTAAATTGCTTCCTCCCGTCACGCGTTACGCGTTACCCGTCACGAAAACTAAAACAGAAGGAGACGAAAAATGAAAAAAATATTTGCCTTTATAGGAAGTCCCTTAAAAGAAAACTCAAATACTTATACCCTTACAAAAATGATGGCAGACTCTATTATTGAAAGAGACAAAAATATTACCTGTGAGATTTTAACGGCAGGCCATATAAACATAAATTACTGTAAAGGGTGCTGGCTCTGTATGACAAAAGGCTTCTGTCCTCAGGATAAAACAGACGATATGGCTATGATAAAAGAAAAACTCCTGGAAGCAGATTTTATCATCTTCGGTTCCCCCGTTTATACCATGCAGGTCTCGGGGCAGATGAAAACCTTTCTGGACAGGCTCTGCTGCTGGTACCATACGATAAGACTGGCGGGGAAACCGGGTCTCACCGTTTCCACTACTGCAAGCGGAGGACTTAAAGAAGTCCACGATTTTCTTTATATGCTCATGAGTGCTCTCGGCATAAAAGTAGTGGGAAGGCTCGACACTATCGGCTTTTTCCCGAAAGTTCTGAAAGATCCGGCAGAAGCAAAGAAGAAAGCTTTAGAAACTGCTGAATTAATCTATCCCTGTATAACAGGAGAAAAACCTGTAGAAACAGATGATATGCTTGAAGAATGCTTTCTTGCAATGAAAAACAAATCTACCTTCGGCGCAGAATTTCTGCCTGCAGATTATGAATACTGGAAACAGAATGGCATGTTAGAAATAAATTCCTTCGGAGAATTACTCAAAAAAATGAGAAAGGATTAATATTATATTTACAGAATCATTATCATCCGTCAATAATTTTAAAGGAAGACTGTAATGAACTCACAGAAAAAAATACTCATCTATCATAATAAGCCGTCAGAATATAAAGAGATATTTAAGATTCTGGAGGAAAATTCTTTTATTTTTTTCGAGAGTACAGACAGAGAAACATTTCTCCGGTTATTATCATCAGGGCAACCTGACATAATACTTCTGGACATAACACATTCAGAGAGTCTGCAGATAATTCCCATGGCAGAGAAAAGTCCCGTTATTCTCATATATGACACAGAAGAAAGTGTAATTGAAGGACTGAACCTGGGAGCAGAAGATTATATAATCAAACCCGTAAATATGCCACTTTTACTCCATAAAATAAAAAAATCTCTCCAGGAAAAAAAATTAAAAGAAGAAAATAAAATATTATCCGAAAAAGAGACAGAGCATAGAACACTCATCGAAAACATAAATGATGTAATATTCAGTGTTGATATGGAAGGTAATGTAACCTATATCAGCAGTGTTATTGAGCGTATAAGTAAATATAAAGTGCAGGATTTTAGAGGAAAGCATATTTCAAAATTCATCCATTCCGATGATCTGCCTGCTGTATTGGAGAGGTACAGACTCATTTTTGAAGGTGAGACAAAGCCCTATGAATACAGGCTTATTGATAAAGACGGAGGTATAATCAATATCAGAAGTTACAGCAGGCCTCTTTATAAAAATGGAATAGCTGCAGGACTTACAGGGCTTCTTACAGATATTACGGAAAGAAAAAAAGTGGACCAAACTCTCAGAGAGAGTGAAGAAAAACTACGTCTGAAACTCACAACCATTTTTTCACCTGATTATATGATTGAAGAAGAAGAACTAAAAAATATCATTGAAGCAAATGAAATACAACAGCTTATGAATAATTTTTATAAACTCACTCATACAGGTATGGCTATTTTAGATTTAAAAGGGAATATCCTTGTTGCCACAGGCTGGCAGGATATATGTACAAAATTCCATCGCATTCACCCTGAGACACAGAAAAATTGTATAGAAAGTGATTGTTACCTTACAGAGAATGTAAAAGTCGGACATTACCTTACTTATAAATGTAAAAATAATATGTGGGACATCGTTACTCCTATCATCATAGGAGGTAAACATATGGGCAACCTTTTCCTGGGACAATTTTTTTATGATGATGAAAAACCTGATTATGAATTTTTCGACAGACAGGCTGAAAGATACTCTTTTGACAGGGATAAATATCTTGCCGCTCTTGACAGAGTGCCCAGGTGGAGTAAGGATCTGGTCAATACAGTAATGGATTTCTATGTAAAATTAATAGAAATTATATCAACTCTCAGTT
>JBEHWO010000237.1:0-10693 GCA_040217695.1 Vulcanimicrobiota bacterium
ATGGGATTGCTTCGCTTCGCTGGCAATGACTGGTTCTTCTGTATTTTGTGCGTAAGTCCTGTTTCATCTGTGAGTCGTGAGTGGTGAGTCGTGAAAAGTGAAGGGTGAAGGGTGAAGAGTGAGCAGGGGCGGTTTATTAAACGCCATGAGGTAAAATACGCATCACGCATCACGCATCACGCATCACGCATCACGTCTTATATCGGTCACCACTAACAGACAGAATCAATATATTCTATGATAAAATCAGCCATTTTATCTACAACCCATGTAAAATGTTCTTCTTTTATGGAGGAAGGATTACAGTCGGGAACAGGGTTCATAAAATCTATGGCATAGGGAATACCGTCTTTTACGGCAAATTCCACCGTATTCATATCATAACCGAGAACTCTGTTTATATTGATAGAATCTTCTGTTATTTTATCTATCAATTCGCCTCTTACAGGGTCAGGCAGAATAATATAATTTCTTTTAAGCGGATCATATCTTACAGGTAAAACATGTTTTTTTCCTATAACAAAGACCCTTATATAGTCGTCGAAATCTATAAATTCCTGAAGTATCATGAGTCTGTCACCTGTAAGGTTATAATAATAAAGCAGTTCATCTGTATTATTTACTTTATAAATATTCTGCCAGCCGTGTCCGTCAACAGGTTTTAATATGGCGGGGAAACCTGTATAATCACATAATCCCTGCCAGTCAACAGGATAGGACAGGTTGTGCAGATCACCGGGGAGAAGGTCATGGCACGGTGTTTTACATGGTAACAGAACTGTTCTCGGTATGGAAATGCCCAGATTTTTTGCCAGAGTACTGCCGTAGAATTTGTCATCATAAGAAAACAGAAAAGGATTGTTTATTATATAAGTACCTGTTAATGAGGCATGCTTTAAATAGCTTCTTATAAATGGTACCATATGGGATATACGATCCACTATAACTTTATAAGAACAGATTTCTTCAATATACGGTGGTGAAAGAACTATAAATTCTGCTCTTATTACATCGGATCTTTCATTGATAACATCAATAAGAGCTTCTGTATAAACCTCATTGGATGAAAAAATACCTGTTTTTAGTTTCATAGGATTTACTCAATCAGAAATTCAGAATAAAGAGGGAAATGATCCGATACTATGTCATTCAATACCACGGACTTTACAGGAATAAGATTTATACAAAATATGTAATCCAGTCTGAGAAAAGGAAATTCCGTGTTGAAAGTAGCCTTGCCGTAAAGGTTATTGGCCATATAGCTGTCTATGGCAAATCTGTTTAATTCCTTTATTAATTTAGATCCCGGAGGACCATTGAGATCACCTCCGAAGATAACCGGACTGTCAATCTTTGAGATATATTCTCTGAAAAATTTTACTTCTTCCATCTGTGTTTTGAGAATATACTGACCCCATTTCATCTGCTCTCCCATACCTTCGCCTGCCGCTCTTCCTGCAATAAAGCGTACAGATATGATATTCAGTCGCTTACCGTCCGGATTTATTACACCATGGACAAAACTCCTGTGGCGATTATTTTTTATGCTTTCCACAGTGTTCCCCCCCCAGAGGGATGCCTGGAAACTCGGGAAATCCACTTCTTTGCAATCTATGAAAGGATATTTTGAAATGACTGCTGTTTCTTCGGGTTTTCCGGCGAAAAAATACCATGGTTTTAATTCACCTGTCACATATTTGAGCTCTTCGTTTTTAATTACATTTTCCGATAAAAGAGTTACATCGGCATTAATCTCTTTAATTTTTTTAATAACTTTATCTGTTCCCCTGTGATAATATTGAACATTTAAAGCGAGTACCGAAAGTTTTCTACCATCTTTCCCTTTTCCATGATGTCTTATGATGGAAATATCTCCGTAGAATAAGAAAAATATTATATATGTAGTGAGCAGGACCAGGAAAATTTTTTTGTTTTTTATAATAAGACAGGTACATAAGGCAGGAATTACGAAAATTAAAAGCCATGGAGCCTGAAAACAGTCAAGTCCGAAAAAAACGGAGGCAGGAGAAAAGAGTTCCAGGTGATCAAGGGAGCAAAGAAGAATAAACAGTAAAACTGCAGAACTGTAAAAATAAACAGTTGTCTTAAGAACTTTGCCGAAAAATTTCATAGTCTTTCCTTTACGAGTCTTGCCGCTGCATATTCCATCATTTCCTGTATATGCATTCTCCAGAAATTATTTGTGTGATTTCCGGGATATATTTGAAAATAATGGTTAATTTTTTTCTTATCCATAATGAGCTTTAATTTTATATTTTCCTCTATGGCTCCTCCCTCTTCTGTCCCTATAATGAAATAATAATCAGTTTCTTTAGATTTTTCAATAAGTTTATTTACGTTGAAAATTCTGCCTGTCCAGTTGCCTCTTCCCACCAGGTTTTTAATATCATGCATTGTTTTAAACATATGGATATTGTATATGGCAGACATGCTGCATGCCACACGAAAATAGTCATTATATTTCGTGGCAAGATAGAAGGCTCCGAAACCTCCCATAGAGATACCTCCAATACCTCTGCCTCCCTTATCATTCCTTACCAGGTAATGAGATTCCACATAAGGTATAAGTTCTTTGATTATATAATCTTCCATCTGCATATCTTTATGGCGTGGAGAGTTAATATACCATGCAGGAACCATTCTGCCGTCAAGCAGAAGGTTCCCGTCCGGCCAGAGCAGGACTATGCCGTAAAGATCGGCCATTTTTCTTATTATATTCTGCTGCGTCCAGTCTGATTTACATGTACCTCCGTAACCATGAAGCAGTACCATGAGAGGAAGTTTTTCACCTTTTTCAGAATATCCTGGAGGGAGGTATATTCTGAAAGGAACTTCCCTTTTCAGAGCTTTACTTTTCATCGTGAGATCATAAGTCTGTCCTTTTAACCTGAGATCTACCGGAATCCAGTAGCCTTTCCCGTCATTATTATCGAATTTACCATTTTCAAAACGAAATCCGTATGTTATAATATCAGGCAGTAAATTTTTATCAAGTGGCCCCACTGTTGCTTTATATAATTTACCATTTTTTTTCATAGGCGACCTGTACTGAAAATTCTGAGGAAATGAGTTCCATCCGTTTATTCTCCACATGAGTGTAGCTTTTTTTGTGGAATAAATGGTAACTGCATCATCAAGACATGGGTGAAGAGGACTGAATTTTCCATGATCTTGCCTTGATATTTTTACGGATTTTATGCTGTCCAGGGTTCCCACATCATTCTGGATAAATCTTTCCCCTTCCGGGTCATGAATCCAGTCTTCACCGTTTAAAAGAAATTTATATGCATAGCTTCCCTGCAGAAGATCCAGAGAAAGTTCCCACTGACATGTTTTTTTATTATATTTCATGGGGTGGCTCTCTTTATTCCAGTCGTTGAAAGAGCCGGCAAGATGAACCTGTTTCACGGAAGAATTTCCGTCATGAGAATATTTGAATTTTATTTTCATAAAAATTTTCTCCAGTCTGTTTCGTGATGCGTGATGCGTAAATCGTGACGCGTAGTTTCACCGGTACCGGGCGAACACAGGTGTTCTGGTCACTGTTCACTGGCCCCTGCTCACTCTTCACTTTTCACTTTTCACTTTTCACGACTCACCGAATAAGAATTATCTATAATTATATAGGAAAATGCTTTTTCCTGCAGAAATAATAAGCAGGTATGATTTAAAGTCTCCGCGTGACGCGTCACGCGTTACGCGTCACGCGTCACGATCCCGATCATCACACATCACAATTTTACATAGGAGAACTATTATGGCAAACTTGAAATATATTTTCGTTTCCGGCGGTGTCATATCCGGCCTGGGTAAAGGGGTTACAGTTGCATCTCTTGCAAATACCATAGAAGCAAGGGGATACTCCGTGTCACCGGTGAAGATAGATATGTATCTTAATATAGATGCAGGAATACTCAACCCGAAAGAACATGGAGAGGTTTTTGTTACGGATGACGGACTTGAAACAGACCAGGACATAGGAAATTATGAAAGATTTCTCGGTAAAAGCCTTTCCAGAAATAATTATATGACTACAGGCCAGGTCTATAAGAGTGTTATAGATAAAGAAAGAGCTTTTTACTACGGAGGAAAAACAGTAGAGGTAATACCCCATGTGACGGATGAGGTGATAAATCGCCTGAAATCTCTCGGAGAAGAACAGAAAGCAGATGTTGTTATTGCAGAAATGGGAGGAACTGTAGGGGAATATCAAAATGATATATTTTTCGAAGCATGCAGACTCTTAAAGCTGGAATACCCCGATGATGTTCTTCACATCCATGTTGCGTACCTGCCCGTTCCCAAATATCTGGGAGAAATGAAAACAAAGCCCATACAGCAGTCAGTCCGTCTGCTGAATGAAAGAGGCATAAGACCTGACTTTGTAGTGGGAAGATATGAAGGTGCCAGAACACTTGATGAAGGAAGAAAAAAGAAAATAGCCCTTTACTGCAATGTAACCTTTGAAGACGTAATAGCAAATCCAAATGTGAACAGTATCTACGAAATCCCGCTTTTATTTGAAGAACAGAGATTTGCCGAAAAAGTCCTTTATAAATTAAAATTAAGCCCTTTTACTAACATAGATATGACCCGATGGACAGACCTGTTCGATAAAATAAGATCTGCAGAGAGAGAGTTAAACATAGGACTCATTGGCAAATATTTTGATGTAGGAGGAGGTTATCTCCTGAGTGATGTATATATATCTGTCATAGAAGCCCTGAAACATGCCTGCTGGTACCACAGGTGTAAACCTGTGCTCAAGTGGATAGACAGTGACAGAATAGAAAAAGAAGGCTCCGAGAATCTTCTGAGGGATCTCTCGGGTATAGTTGTGCCCGGAGGTTTCGGAGAGAAAAAGATAGACGGAATCTATCATGGCATAAGATATGCCAGGGAAAACAAAATTCCCTATCTGGGGCTCTGTTACGGTATGCAGCTTGCCGCCATAGAATTTGCCCGTACTGTCTGCGGTATGACTGAAGCAGACAGTACGGAAATTAACCCTGATACTTTGACTCCTCTTATTCATGAAATGCCTGATCAGGCAAAAAAACTTCTGAATAAAGAATATGGTGCAACTATGAGGCTCGGTCAATGGGATTGTATCCTTAAAGAAGGAACAGTTGTCCGTAAAGCCTATGGAAGTGGGTATATATCCGAACGTCACAGACATCGTTATGAATTTAATTCTTCTTATAAAGAAACACTCGAACAGGGAGGCCTTGTATTTTCAGGTACATCTCCTCACGGGGATATTGTTGAAATACTTGAACTGCCCGAAGAAACCCATCCGTTTTTTGTGGGAGTTCAGTTCCATCCCGAATTTAAAAGCCTGCCTCTGGAAGGTCATCCGCTGTTTAATAGTTTTATAGAGAAGTGTTTGGAAAGTGAGTCGTGAAACCACGCATCACGTATTACGAACCACCCGTCACGCGTCACGCGTTACGCGTCACGTAACACTCATTACCCATCACGCTGCGGGGCTCATATAAACTACAAAGGCAGAACTCGCCGCCACACCTGACGAATCTGTCTGTATGTTAAAAGACTGGCTGGTGTCTGAAAATCCGTTTCTGCTGAAAAAGGCAGTATATGATGCGGATGTTTTCAGAGGATAAGTATTAAGCGGATCTGTTACATAAAATTTTATCAATCCGTTTGTATCAGTTATATCCGATACTACAGTATTGCCGGCCTCATCTTTTATTGTAACATTTACCGTACCTACGGGAGTATTTGTAACATTACTTTTAACGCTGAAATATACTCCAACGGGAAAATAATCAATAGAAATATTATAAGTTGTGGAAGAGGTAGTGAATTTTTTTGTAATTTTTTCCGTAAGTTTCGGATCTGCTATGAGATCCCTTTTTACTTCCAGGGAAATTTGTTCGGAAGATTTATGTTCCACTGTAAGAATTCCCTGGAAATCATGAGCGCCTGACCATTGACCGAAAGATGTGTCATCCGTATCTTTGAGTATTTCCTGGCTTTCACTCTTTGCCGTGACTTTGTATGTGGCATTATTTATAAATCCCCATCCGGAAAGTAAGATCTGGATTTTTGTTTTAATACCTGTTCCGCCTGTACCCGATATGCAGGTTGAAGTGCAGGAACTCGTGCAGCCGGTGCAACCGGTACAGTTCTTGCAGTAAGATGTGCAGTTTGTGCAGCTGCCTGAACACCAGCCGTATCCTTCGCAGCCGGCAGAATTCAGTCCGAATAAAGAAACTGCAGTCCATCCTGCTCCGGTGAGAACTGCTTTGCATGCTTTTTTAAGGAAATCCCGTCTGTGTAAGTCCATTTATTGTAATCCTCCGGTTATCTGGTTAATTATAGATAATATAAGCCTGTCGTGATGCGTGATACTATAATCGTGATGCGTTACGCGTAACGCGTAATTTCCACGACTCACGACTCACTAACATCCATGACCGTTTCGGTCACAACGAAGTATGAGAATTTGTTCCTCCCGTCACGCGTAACGCGTGACGCGTTACGATTCTCATATAAATCCATACCACTGTGGTATATAATCTCTGGAAATTCCTCCGAATGTTACAGGCTGCCCGTCTTCGTAGGATTTACGGGCAAACTCTGTGCTTAACTGTGTCATTTCTTTCATTATTTCTATTATTTCCAGTGTGTTTCTGTCATCTGTAAATTTTTCTTTTCTTCTGTCCAGAAAATTTACATACACGGAATTTATATATCTGGTAAGAAACCATGTTACACCCGGTTTACCTTCTATAAGATTTAATTCTTTTATTTCTTCCATGAGTGAAAAAACATCTTCTTCCCAGCTTTCAGGGTTTTTATGTTTCATTTCTTCTATTAAGAAAGCGAGACTTTCCCGGGGACTCTGAAAATTTAATTTGAAATCTCCGATTTCTTCGAGACACTCCAGTAATTCATTATATAGTTCTATTTCCCTGGCAAAGAGTTCTTTTATCATAATTGTGTCACCTTTTTATTCCCATAAATTCTCTTTCCCGTTTTGTCGTAAGACTCTGCAGCTTTTTCAATGTTGCTTCAAAAGCCGGCGTATTACCGATATTTGCCTGAAGCTCTGCCTGAATCTCCCTGAATTCTTTTGCAGTTCTGAAACGGGCGTCAAAGAATTCCTTTGCTGTTTCATGACTGTGGCTTTCTGCAATATCACGCCTGAATTCCGTTATAATGGCAGATATATTTTCAGGAGTTCTTGAGGAAGGGCTTGAGAGGCTCTCTGTTAATTCTCTTATATCACCGCGAATAGAAGTGTCCTGAAGCTGTTCAAAGGTTTTATGTATGTCTCCTGCTTCATAGTTAGCTGTTATATGAGGAGAAAATCTAAATATTGCCTTATCGCTTTCATATCGTAAATTTTCTATGATAGCCTGTCTTTCTTCAGGTGTTCTGGCATCTCTTATCTTCTTTGCCATATCGGCAAGTGCACTTTTGGGTACACCGAAATCTTCCATGGCTTTCACAAAGGCCCTTGTGGACATCTGATCACCGAAGAGGTTGCCGAGTACAGCCTGTGTCTCGGATATACCCATATCCACTACGGGCAGTAACTTACCATTTTTCTCCGCAAAGGTTATATCATTCAATACACCTGTATACTGGCCCAGTGTCATTTCAACTGTTGTGGGATTGAACTGATTTTTAATGGCATCAAAATAAGAATTTCTTCTGAATGTATCTGTTTCTTTAGCTGCAATAGCTCTGAGTTCAGATTTATATCTGGCAAGATCGACAGGTGAAACCTTACCTCCATGAGTATCTGCATTTAACTGGACTTTCTGAAGAATTGTTACCACTTCGGGTTTTCTGAAAAAAGCAGGACATTTTGTTTCTGCAGTTACGCCGAGAGCATCCACAGTAGATGTAATGGAACGGATTATATCAGGATTGAAGCCTTTTACGGGATCTGCAGGGGTATTATATTCGGATTTCGGATAGCTGTGCATCAAAATGCCGTCTCTTATCATTTCATAGCCTTCGACACCAAATTTCTGTATGTAATAATCTTTATTTGCTTCTACGAATTTAGTACTGAAAAGAGGATGATCCTTGGAAGCATCAAAACTTTCTTTTGCCTGTGCCACACCTACGGTATAGCCTATATCATGATCGATAATAATTTGATGTATAAGGACTTTATCCTTTGCAGTCAATTTATCGCCGAGTCGTTCAATCATTCTGTCTGCCATGTACATATTGCCTTCCAGTATATGTCGTGTTCCATGGTCACTTCCGGAAAAAACACTTTTATCTCTCTCTGTCTGATAGGCAAGTTTTCTGGCATTATCTCTTACAAGTTGGAATACTTCCTGCGGACTTGCGTCAGGATAGGCTTCCGTATAAAGTTTTGTAAATTTTTCTGTTTCTTTCAGAATTAAAAGAGCTTCTTCCTCTTTTATCAATCCGCACCCCAGTATATCCCTGTTACTCACCATCTGAGACAGTTCCCGGAATATATGTCCTCTTATCTGGTCTATAGAATCTACCTTCGGTTCATGTTTTTTGTCCAGAGCCAGATAGTAGAACATATCTGACTGAATCGAGTCAGGTTTCACGCTGTCAGATTTTTTATCCACAAGTTCACAGGCAAATTCCTGGCTTCTCTGTGTCAGAAGGTCACGGTCCTCTGTTGATATTTTTCCTCTGTATTTATCCTGGTTCGCTGAAAGCCACGCCGATTCTTCGGCAGAAAGGGTTTTTCCTTTTTTAACCTTACCTTCTAAATCCTGAGCTTTCTGCCATGATGCCAGTTCCAGTATGTGTTTTTCTTCAGGTGTGATTGTGCCGTCTTTTTCTTTTTCCGTAAGGTGCCGGAAGAGGTTTTCATTTTTATTGTTTATAAGCCCCTGACCGTAATCATCTTTTGTTTTGGAACGAAGAGCAGTTAATTCGTCAAAGGAATATTCGTCTTTCAATTGAGCAGATTCTGTTTTTTGCTCAGGGTCTTCGTCAGAAGTTTTTTTCGTTTCACTCAACGTTACCTGCTTTTTCTCTTCTACACGGGCTTCTTTTTCTCCATGAATACCTGAAAGAGTCATCTGAGAAAGAGATTCCCCTGCTTTCTTTATGTTTTTCTCTCCTTCTGCTGCTATGGCGGAAAAATTTGCTTTATCATTATAAAAATCTGTCATACTTTTTAAATTTTTATTTAAATCTTCCGGATTAACACCCTTTTTTTCATCTGAAATACCTGTTTGTTTGATATTTTTTCCTGTTGCTACAGGCGGATTATATATTAAAAACTGGTTGGGATCTATATTTTTATTTCCTATCATAAAACAACTACCTCCTGATACAAAAAATTCCCAACTTAATTATATAGTATAAAGTACTTTTAAACAATAAAAATATTCATTAACATGTTACAAATTTGTTAATTTTCCGAAAGCTTTCAAGAGTCAGTATTCGGATTTTATGGAAATTATATAACAGCTGACTGCCGATAGCTACTGACCTGAACATAAGCATTTAATAAAAGTTGTCCTCCCGTCACCCGTCACGATTGTAAATGATGAACCCCCTAACTCCAGAGCTTGAGACCGCATTTCTCGCAAAATGTAAAGGTTTTTAAATTTTTACAACCGCATCTGGGGCAGGAGATTTCATCTTCTCCCGGTAATTTTGTTTCCCTTCTTAAAATTCTATTATATTCACCGCTTCCGGCCCAGTCATGAATTTCTTTTGTTCTGATAATAGGGAAAGGATGGGTTCTGAAAACATTTATCAGAAATTTACCTGCTCTTTCTATATAACCTTTTACATCGTCTTTAGAATCTATAGCCTGTGCTTCTTCAGCCTGTTTTAAGAGGGCATCCCTGTTAATTTTAGTAAGATGAGAAGATGCTCCTCCTGCCAGTTTCATAAGGGCATTCATCATTATTTCAGGATCCTGTATCGTAAGTAAACCTGCTCTGTCTGCAGATAATTCTGCCTTTCTTGACCACTGGAGCAGAGCAAGCTCAAGACCGACGCCTACAAATTTCCCCAGACCAAAAGTCATGGAACTTATAATTTCAAAAAGAGGCTTTAAACATCGTGCAACCATTTGATATAGAATGTGACCGCATTTTATATGGCCGAGTTCATGGCCTATTATAGCCATAATCTCATCTTCGGTCATCAGTTCTATCAGGCCTGATGTAACACAGATAAATGGTTTTTCCACACCGGTAGTATAGGCATTTACTACAGGATTTTGATCTATATAAAATTCGGGAGGAGGTATTTCCAGAATACGACAGGCTTCCTGCATCATATTATGAAGTTCGGGAAACTGGTTCTCACTGATTTTTATGTTATCTGTAATATTAACAACATAAAATATTTTTTCTATTCCATATTCAAAAAATTTTGAAACAATAAGATCAAAACCTTTAATTGCTTTGACCTTTTCCAGATAAAATTTATCCTGAGGATGATAAAATTCTTTTGCACTCAAACCGTTTAAAATAATTCTATTTTTACTGATTTTAACTCCCTTCTTTCTTTTTCAATCGTGATGCGTGACGCGCAGGGATTAAACCCGTCACGTGTTACGCGTCACGACAAATTATTGACCTGAGCATAAGCATGTAATAAAAGTTTTCCTCCCGTGACGCGTCACGCGTTACGCGTCACGGGAGCATATATTTATTATTTATACTCACCTCAGTAAATT
>JBEHWO010000238.1:0-10632 GCA_040217695.1 Vulcanimicrobiota bacterium
TCTTTCTGATTTCGGGAAATCTTTAAGTCCTTTTACGGTAGCACCGGGAGAATGATAGGCAAGCATGCTCAATGCTCCCGGCACATGTATTATTTCTGCCAGATTCTTTTCGTTCTGTTCATCAGGTATAAGGAACATAGTAAAAGGAGCATTATTTTTAGTTTCCCAGAAAGATTCCATAGCTGCCAGTTTTGCAGGCTGTATTTTTGCCACTTCTCCGCCGTGAATATGTCCGTGAATAACTTCAAAAATCGAAAAAATGAGGGAAAACGTAAGAGCTATTCTGAAAGATTTAAGAAAAAACTCTGTATTTTGTTTTTTAAGTATATGATAGGCACTTACACCCATGACAAAAAAACCTGCAAGTATATATGCACCTGTTACAGTATGAAGAAATTCCTGTATGGCAAACGGCTGTGTTACTACTGCCATAAAATCAGTAAGTTCGGCTCTTCCGTTTCTTATTGTATAGCCTACAGGATGCTGCATCCATGCATTGGCTATAAGTATCCACAGAGCTGAAAGAGTTGATGCAAAAGCTACAATCCATATACATATGGCATGAAACTTCGGAGAAAGTTTATTCCATCCGAAATGCCATACTGCAATAAAAGTAGATTCGAGGAAAAAAGCGGCAGTAGCCTCTATAGCCAGGAGAGCACCGAATATATCTCCCACATAGGCTGAATATCTTGACCAGTTTGTCCCGAACTGAAATTCAAGTGTTATACCCGTGACGATACCTATAGCAAAATTTATAAGAAAAATTTTTCCCCAGAACCGTGCCATTTTTTTATATAGTTCCTGCCCGGTTCTTACATACATCGTCTCCATAATTGCGATAATTACCGATAACCCGAGCGTAAGGGGAACGAAGAGGAAATGAAAGAATGTTGCAACAGCAAACTGAAGACGTGAAAGCATCAGGACATCCATAAATAAACTCCTTAATGAACAGTGACCAGTTTATATCAGTGAGCAGTAATCAGTTAGCAGTTACCAGTTTATATCAGTTATCAATTACAAATTATATTACTGATAACCGGTCACTGGTCACTGGTCACTGGTCACTGAACACTGGTCACTGATCACTGTTCACTGAAACTATATTATTCTTCCACAGCAGAAAAGCTATCTTTACCAACTCCACAGACAGGACAAACCCAATCATCAGGTATATCTTCAAAGGGTGTTCCGGGAGCAATACCCCCGTCTGCATCTCCCACTTCCGGATCATAAATATACCCGCACATTTCACATTCGTATTTCATTCTGTCAGATTCACTCCTTTCACAATATTTTTTTATTGTCAATTATATCTTCTGAGTATACTCAGAACTGGTTTATTCATATTTTTTGTGAAATTCTTTTACTTTTCTGGCAAATGCTCTACCAAAATCGTAACATTTCGTATCGTCTTCCTGAACAGGCCTGAAGTTTATCTCCAGCCCCGGCCCGGCTTCTTCCAGCTTCATGCCTTTAAATTCATTATAAAGCCATTTCACAGCTCCTCCGCTCCATCCGTAACAGCCAAAAGCACCCATTATTCTGTCAGAAGGCCTGAGACCTCGAAGGTGCATAATAAATTCTGCCACAGAAGGATAGACCTCATTGTTGAGGGTAGGAGAACCGATAAGACAGCCGCGGCTGTTCCAGAATTCTTTAATAGCTACACTCATGGGAGTGGCGCGAAGTTTTATAACTTTGCATGCCACACCTTCATCTTTTATACCCTGCACTACTGGCTGGGTCATAATCTCCGTTCCATGCCACATAGTATCATAAATAATAGCAATCCTGAGATTTGTTTTACCACCGGCCATATTCAGGTACATATCCATAACTTTACCGGGATTTTTTCTCCATATAAAGCCATGATCGGGAGCAATCATGTCAACAGGAATACCAAGTTTCTTTATTTCTCCTATTTTTGCTTTTATGAGTTTACCGAAGGGCATTAAGATATTGGCGTAATAATCAATTACTGCATCTTCCAGTTCCGCTTCCGATGCAGAAGCAATAAAATCGTCATCAAATCTTTCTGTTGACGCATAATGCTGCCCGAAAGCATCCTGTGATATTAAAAGATGGGCTTCTTTTACATAGGTCACCATAGAATCCGGCCAGTGCAGCATAGGGGTTTCAATGAACATAAGGGTATATTTACCTGTTTTCAATTCATGCCCTGTTTTAACAGTTTTAATATTCCATTTTGAAGTATCAAAAAATCTGGCCATTCCGGCTTTACCCTTCTCCGTAGTATATATAGTGGCATCTTTTGCCAGATTCATAATTCTGCGGAGAGAGCCCATGTGGTCATTCTCAATATGATTGACTATAACATTTTTAATCTGTGACGGATCTATAAGACTGTTAATATTGGATGTCGCAACATCTCCAAAATCAAATTTGACAGTATCAACAAGAGTAATTTCATCATCTAAAATTAAATAATTATTGTACGTTGTGCCGCTGGGTGTAACATAACCATGGAAATCTCTTACAGCCCAGTCTATGGCTCCGACCCAGTAAATATCGGGTTTTATCTCAACAGCTTTCATTTATGCTTCTCCCGGTGCCGGCATAGTAAATACTCTTGTTCCAAGTTCTCTGTCAAGCATAAATAATCCGCCTTTACTGTCGCCGATAAGATTAAGCCTGTTAATTATATCGTCTGCACTGGCTTCCTCTTCCACCTGTTCATTTACGAACCACTGAAGAAATATATTTGAAGCATGATCCTTCTCTTTTATGGATATATCTACGAGATTATTAATTTTCTCCGTAATATACTCTTCATGTTTCAGGGCAGCCTCAAATACCTCAAGAGGTGATTTCCACTCATGCTGTGGTGTTTTTATCTCTTTCAATAAAGCCCTTCCCCGTCTTTCGTTAATATAATCATAAAATTTCATGGCATGCATAAGTTCTTCCTGTGCCTGAACCCTCATCCAGTTTGCAAATCCCGGAAGATTTATTGACTGAAAATAGGAAGACATAGAAAGATAAAGATAGGAAGAAAATAATTCTTCCGTTATCTGTTCATTAAAAGATTTTTCTATTTTTTGTTTAAGCATTTTTATATTCTCCTTTCATGTTAATCGTTACGCGTAACGCGTTACGCGTAACGCGTTACGGGTGATTTCACTATTCACCACTCACTGTATCAGTTGTCCGTAAGGACTATTTCATCATACTCCAGTTCAAAACGGAGTTTGTGTTTCGCTTCTTCCTGGGCTATAGCCAGAAATAATGTTTTTATCTGTCCATTATCAGTCCTGGACGCAAGGTCTGTATATAATTTAAAAGCCTGCTTTTCTTTTGCCATAGCCAGAACAAGAGCATCCTGATAATCAAGATCCTCTTTAATCTTAATATCAGTATCTATATAATCGGCTATTTTCAGATCCAGAACCTTTTCTTTAGATGGTATAAGGAGTTTTCCGCTCTTAATATCCAGAAGCTTTGCCTTATGCCCCTCTTCTTCTCTGGCAAAATCTTTAAACATTTGAACCATAGCAGGTTTTATCATTTTTACTGACAGATCTGTGTAAAAAGTACAGGCATCTTCTTCATTTTTAATTGCAAAATCAAGAATATCATCGACAGATTTAAATTCTGTAACCATAAATTACCCCCTTTTCAGAAAACTAAAAAATGTTCCGGCCATGAGTCATAATTACCGTTATGCCATGCTATAAATAAAACCATTCATCCCGTCATACCGGATTTATGTTTCACTCAGTAATATATTATTCTTTTGTTAACGATTTTTTCCTTCTTTTTTCTTACTGCGGATAATAAACTGCAACAGAAACGACAGTACTGTTCTTTATTCCGAAGCCTATACCGCGGGAATCATAAAAGAGGGCATTGCCTCCCATAGCTGTCTCAGGCTGAAGCCTGTAACTGCTTCCATAAACTCTGTAGACATCTGAAAGAGAAGATCCTACAGACAGGCCTTCAGGAGTTTTATATAGATAGGTATTTATAAATATCATGATTACTTTATTTGAATAGATTTCAACACCGAAGGTAAGATCATATTTTTTATAATCATATATAAGGACATTATAACCTTCCTGTACAGTATCTGACGACCCCCACTGTTCGAACATTCTGCCCATATCCTGACCTAAATATAATAAACCTTCTATCCCTCTGCCGGGAGAAATATAATATTGACTCTGCGCAGAGACAGGAAGGGTTAATAAAAATAAAGATAATAAAATAAATAAAACATATTTCATAATAACACCTCGGATGAATAGTGATGCGTAAAAATAATTACGGTTTTCAATAAAGTCCTTTAAACACTTCATGTTTACCCAGTTCTTTCATTCTTATGTCATACACCTCATAAGGGGATTTTTCATTTATCTTGGGGATATATACAGAGAAGGTTTTGGCTATTATAAGACCGATAAAAGCCTTGGATCTATCTGTTTCATTATAATTTGCATCACTTAATAACATATGCATACTGGCCTGAACCGTTTTTATCACTTTTTTCTTGAGCCTTTCCGGTACATTCGGAGCATCAAAAAGTTCATAGGCATAATTCAGCACTTCCGAAAGATCAACATAATAATTGGGGTTTAACTCCATCAGTTTCTGTTTATCTATAGCTTCTATTTCTTCTTTATATTCCCTGACTATTCTGCTTAAATCATATATATTAAAAGGCTTTTCCAGAAAATTTATGCCAATCCTGGCAGCTTTATTTGTTATGCTCTTATCAGGATGGGCAGTCATAAGTACTATCTTCATAAGAGGGTTATTTCTCCTGAGATATTCACACAAAACAATACCCTGCATATTTGGCAATCTATTGTCTACATAGGCTATTTTAAAGGTCATATAAGGTAATTGTTCAAGACCTTCCTCTGCACTTCCCACAGGCACTACAATATGCCCCTCATTTGTAAGTACTTCATATACTAATTTTCTTATACTTTCATCATCATCTATTACAAGAATTTCTAACGATTCAAGTTCTTCCTGAGAATAACTGTCCATACACTATAACCTGCTTCCTAAATTCGCGACCGATGACACGTAATGCGTGACGCGAGGATTATTTATATAATTTTTATATTATAACACAGATTATCATTGTTGAAAAGTTGCAAGATTGCAGGATAAATAATTTCACAGAAGGGTTTATGCAGGATATTTTGAATCTAGATTCATACAAATACTATGAAAGATTCGGTCACAGGATTTTGATCTCCCGTAACGCTTTACGGGCATCACGATTCTCATAAATACCGTTACGAGGTGATCTTAAATGAACAATATAAGTTATTATGATAATACAACCGAAACAATAGCAAAAGAGTTTGAAAAGGTAAAACTTCAGAAAAAAATTATTGAAAAAATAAATCAGGGAATGGTTCTTGATGAAATAATGGACTATATATTTTCTTCTTTTCAAATTTTAATACCCTATGAAAGAATTGGTGTGGCTTTTCTGGAAGGGTCGTCAGTCACTTCAAAATGGGTTAAATCAAAACTATCAAAGATACTGCTGAAACCGGGTTATAAATCACAGTTAAAAGGAAGCTCTCTCGAGAATATCATAAATACGGGGAAACCCCGTATTATAAATAATTTAAAAAAGTATCTCGTAGATAATCCGTCTTCTGGCTCAACAAAACTTATAGTAGAAGAAGGTATGTTATCAAATCTTACATGCCCGTTAATCGTTAAGGGTAAACCGGCAGGCTTTCTGTTTTTTACCGCTAAAGAAGCCAATACATATAAGGACCTTCATGCAGATATATTCTCAGAAATAGCCGGTTCCGTATCTATAATAGTAGAAAAAGGAAGACTTTATCAGGAAATAATAGAGTTAAACGAAATGAAAAACAAATTTCTTGGTATTGTAGCACATGATATAAGAAGTCCCGTACTGGTGGTGAAAAATTATCTGGAACTCTTCAATCTCGGATTTTTAGGAAATATTACAGATGAACAGGGAGAGATTCTTGCAGATATAGATAAAATGTGTCATACTATGCTCTGCCTTATAGACGATCTTCTTGATCTGAGTGTTATTCAATCAGGAAAATGGAAATTACGGAAAAAGAAAACCTGTATTTCTTCATATCTGACTGGCTGGTATTCACTGAATAAAGTACTCGGGAAGGCAAAAAATATTGAAGTTTCTCTGGAAATCGGTGAAGATATAACTGACATATTTATGGATCCAAACAGGATAAACCAGGTACTGACCAATCTGCTTACAAATGCCATAAAATTTTCTCATTCAGGAACTGCGATAAAAATAATAGCAGTCCATGAAGATAACCATCTGAAAATCTCTGTCTGTGATAACGGTCAGGGTATTCCGGAGGAAGAGATGAAGTATTTATTCAATGAACTCTCAAGAACAAGTGTTCTTGCGACAGAAGGAGAAAAGTGCACGGGTCTGGGCCTTTCTATATGCAAATGTATAGTTAATGCTCATGGCGGAGAGATAAGTGTGAAAAGCAAAGAAGGGAAAGGAACCGTTTTTACGTTCACTATTCCGGTAAATGGTGAAGCGTGAGTCGTGAAAAGTGAAAAGTGAGTCGTAGGGGCGAACCACTGTGTTCGCCCGGTACCGGTGAAAATGCATTACGCTCACGTACCACCCGTCACGCGTCACGCGTCACGCGTCACGCGTCACGATTCTCATATAAAATGGAGAGTATATGAAAAAGGAACATAGAAAAAACAAAAAATGGAACTTCTGTATCGACAGAGGGGGAACCTTTACTGATATTGTAGCAAGAAAACCGGACGGCTCTATCATTACTCACAAACTTCTCTCTGAAAACAGATTACATTACAGAGATGCAGCCATACAGGGCATAAGAGATATGCTCGGACTTAAAAAAGAAGAAACCATTCCCGATATAATTAATTCCGTAAAAATGGGCACTACTGTTGCCACAAATGCTCTTCTTGAAAGGAAAGGAGAAAGAGTGGTTCTGTTTATTACGAAAGGATTTCGTCACGCTCTGAGAATCGGCTATCAAAACCGGCCTGAACTGTTTGAAAAACACATCATATTACCGGAGATGCTTTATGAAGAAGTAATAGAAATAGATGAGAGAATAAGCGCTGACGGCGAAATATTAAAAGAGCTTGATGAAGACAGGGTTTTTTCTGATTTAAAAAACATATATGAAAAAGGCATAACTTCCTGTGCCATAGTATTGCTTCACGGGTACCGCCATCCTGTTCATGAAAATAAAATTGCTTCTATAGCCAATTCCATCGGTTACAGACAGATTTCCGTATCCCATAAATTAAATCCTCTCATAAAAATTGTAAGCCGCGGTGATACGACAGTTGTAGATGCCTATGTATCACCGGTCTTAAAAAGTTATATCAACGAAGTATCTTCTGAATTACAGAATCCTTCGGTAAAACTTATGTTCATGCAATCAAACGGCGGCCTCATAGAGGGAAATCTGTTTTCAGGCAAAGATGCCATTCTTTCAGGACCTGCAGGAGGTATTGTAGGAGCGGTAAGCACATCAGTCATGGCAGGATTTAAAAATATTATAAGTTTTGACATGGGCGGAACCTCTACAGATGTGGCTCTTTATAACGGAAGGTATGAAAGATCCTTTGAAACCCCTGTAGCAGGAATAAGGATGAGGGCTCCAATGCTGAAGATCCATACAGTGGCTGCAGGAGGAGGTTCAATACTCACCTTTGACGGCACAAGATTAAGAGTGGGCCCGGAAAGTGCCGGAGCAAATCCCGGCCCTGCCTGTTACCGTATGGGAGGCCCACTGTGCGTAACAGATGCAAATGTTCTTCTGGGAAATATACAGACCGATTTTTTCCCGGAAGTTTTTGGCCCTTCAGGCAGAGAACCGGTAGATAAAGATATAGTAAGAGAAAAATTCCGCATAGTTACAGAAGAAATAAACAATGCGACTGGAGGGAATAAAAATCCTGAAGAAATAGCAGAAGGTTTCATTAAAATTGCAGTTGAAAATATGGCAAATGCCATAAAAGAGATTTCTGTTCAGCGTGGTTATGATACAACTGAATATGTGCTCTGCTGCTTCGGAGGTGCAGGAGGCCAGCATGCCTGTAAAGTGTCGGACACACTCGGAATGAAACAGATTTTTATACCCCCCCTGGCAGGTGTACTGTCTGCCTGTGGTATGGGGCTCGCAGACATAAGGGTAATAAAAGAAAAATCCCTGGAAGTCCTTCTGTCCGGTGAATCACTTTCCCTTATTGACAGAGAATTACAGAAGCTGAGAGATGAAGCACTGGGTGAAATAAAAAAACAGGACGTTGCAGAAGAACACATTTATGAGAGACTTAATCTTAAATATGATGGTACAGACAGACCGCTCACAATATCTTACGAACGAGGATTTACTGTTAAAACCATAACTGAATCATTTCAGGATATACACAGACAGCATTACGGATTTATTATGAAAAAAAATCTCATTGTTGATTCTATATCAGTGGAAGCAGAAGGTTCAATGGAAAAAATCGATGATCCTTTTTTATCTGAAAATGAACATACAGAATTGCCTGAACCTGATGCAATTGCAGACATCTACACAGAAGGCTCATACCACAGAGCACCTGTCTATGAGAGAATATGTCTGAAACCCGGTATGTATATAAAAGGACCTGTAATTATTACGGATCCCAATGCCACAACTGTTGTAGAACCCGGGTGGGAAGCAGAAATAACAGAAAGAAATCATATGATTTTAACAAGAACGGTGCCACGATCTGTTTCCATAACTTCTGATAAAGTCGATCCTGTTATGCTGGAAATTTTCAACAATCTCTTTATGTCTGTGGCGGAACAGATGGGAGTAGCACTGTGTAACACAGCTTATTCGGTAAATATAAAAGAACGTCTTGATTTTTCCTGTGCTATCTTTGACAGTTCAGGGTATCTGGTGGCAAATGCGCCTCATATACCGGTACACCTGGGTTCTATGGGAGAAAGTGTAAGAACGGTTATAAGAGAGAGAGGCAATACAATGAGTGCCGGTGATGTTTATGTGCTCAACAATCCCTATAACGGAGGTACCCATTTACCTGATATAACAGTCATAACACCTGTTTTTGACGACAGAGGAGAAAAAATCATCTTTTTCATAGCAAGCAGAGGCCATCATGCAGACATAGGAGGCATAACGCCTGGCTCCATGCCTCCTGACAGTAAAACAATCGAAGAAGAAGGCGTTTTAATAGACAATTTTCTCCTTGTTCACAGAGGAACTTTCAGGGAAAAAGAATTTATGGAACTACTCTCTTCCGGCCCTTATCCTGCAAGGAATAAGCCTCAAAATATAGCTGATATAAAAGCACAGATTGCTGCAAACGAAAAAGGTGCCCATGAACTCAGAAAAATGATCTCTCATTACAGCCTGCCGGTAGTTCATGCCTATATGAAACATGTTCAGGATAATGCGGAATCAGGTGTAAAAAAAGTTCTCATGAAACTGAAAGACGGAGAGTTTTCCTATGAAATGGATGACGGAAGCATAATTCATGTGAAGATAACAATTGATAAAATTCTGAAAAATGCCGTAATAGATTTTACCGGCACATCACATCAGAGACAGAATAACTTCAATGCTCCTTCTTCCGTGTGTATGGCAGCAATTCTTTATGTGCTCCGCACCCTTATCGAAGATGAAATCCCCATGAATCATGGCGTATTAAAGCCTGTTACTGTCATTATACCTCCCGGCTCCATGTTAAACCCTGTCTATCCTGCAGCAGTGGTGGCAGGCAATGTAGAAACATCTCAATGTATAACGGATGCGCTTTACGGCGCTCTCGGAGTCATGGCTGCATCACAGGGTACCATGAATAATTTTACCTTCGGTAACGACAGATATCAGTATTATGAAACAATCTGCGGAGGTTCGGGAGCAGGGCCGGATTTCGACGGCACATCTGCAGTTCATACCCATATGACAAATACCAGACTTACCGACCCGGAGGTTCTGGAACTGCGTTATCCTGTTATATTGGAAGAATTTTCCATAAGAAATAATTCGGGAGGGAAAGGGAAACACAGAGGCGGAGACGGAGTAATAAGGAAAATAAGATTCAGAGAAGATATGACCGCAGCAATACTTTCAAACAGAAGGAAAATCCCGCCTTTCGGCATGGCAGGAGGTGATCCGGGTAAAGCAGGCCGTAACTATATAGAAAAAACAGACGGAACGGTGGTAGAACTTCCTTCCACTGCAGAGGTAAAGGTAAGTAAAGGTGATATATTCGTAATTGAAACACCGGGAGGAGGAGGATTTAGTTAAAACTATAATTTTCTGCACTTTCCTTAACAGCAGTCTAATAAATTTTCTCCCGTACCGTCTGTACCGGGAAGATACTTTAATGCAGAGGGCTAATTTTTTTCCCATAAATTTATAATCGGTTCGACGATGTCCCACGTAAATTATATTATAATATACAAAGGATTACAGTCCATAATCAAGAAATAAATATAAAAATCATCATTTAAGCTTGACTGATAAGGGGGAAAGGTTTTATAAAATATAGAAATTATTTCAAAAAAATACTGTTTTTTCTGCTCATATTTATTCCCTTTCTTTCTGTTCCTGCAGAGTCTTCTGAAAA
>JBEHWO010000239.1:0-10430 GCA_040217695.1 Vulcanimicrobiota bacterium
ACCAGTTCCTTCATCATCTTCCTGGCATAAGTAATTTTCCTGTCTCCAATATTCATAGCAGTAGCACGATAACGACTTTTTTCAATGGCTTTCAATCCGTAAACAAACACTCCACATAACATTACCAGTAAAATACCCGCAAGGGCAGTAGCAACCATTATTTCTATCAGACTGAAACCTTTTCTGCAGTAAAACTTAATAGATATACGCCTCCATCTATGGTATAATAATATTAATTATAATGTATTATAACATATAAAATAAAATAGTTCAACCTGACTCTAAAAAAATTTATTTTGCAAAAAAAACCATGCAGTTTTTTCACTCTATTTCCCTCCTTCCTTTTTCATAAATAAACTTTATTTTTTCATTGAAGATAAAAGGAATTTTATATTGAACCGAAGAAATTTATATATAATTAGGGGTTGTCAAGAAATAACCCAATCATATTTACGTCTATATCGTGACACGTAACGTGTAACGCGTGACGCGAGGATGATAACCGTTCTAACAATTTGCCAGGGTTATTTTCTTACAGTCCCTTAGTATCATAAGGAGGTTTATCTATTATGAAAAAAGTATTTCTTATATTCCTTTTTCTGTCTCTATGCTGTTATCTTCTTTCCAGTCCGGGTTATTGCTACAGTTTTGTTACAAAATTCGGAGGATACGGTGAAGGGAACGGTCAACTCAGCAGTCCTCAGGGTATAGCTATTGATAAAGACGGGAATATCTATGTTGCAGACATGCGTAATTCCCGTATAGTAAAATTTTCATCTGCCGGAGAGTTTTTACTGGCCTGGGGAAGTAATGGCAGTGCTGCAGGTCAATTTCAGGGATGGGGGCCTACCGGTATAACAGTAGATGGGGCCGGACAGGTTTATGTTGCAGATACAGGAAATAATCGCATACAGATATTTAATTCCGAAGGGAGTGTAATTTCTCTTGTAGGCTCAGATGGAAGCGGTGACGGACAGTTAAAAGCACCTGCCGATGTGGCAGTAGATTCTGCAGGAAATATTTATGTAGCAGACACACAGAATCATCGCATACAGAAATTCAATTCTGCCGGTGATTTTCTGGCAAAATGGGGAACCCGGGGAGGAGGGACAGGACAGTTTGAATCCCCTCAGGCAGTAACTATAGATGGAAGCAGTAATATTTATGTAGCAGATACAAATAACGGCCGTATCATAAAAATGGATCAGAAAGGTAAAACAATGGCAACTTACGGCCCGGGGCCCGGTAAAGGCATAAACTTCACAGGCCTGTCTCTGGATAAAGACGGGAACATTTATACTGTAACAAATGACGGTTACTGTGTACAAAAATATAATCCAAAAGGGAGACTTGTTATTACAGCAGGTTCCTATGGAAGCGAACAGGGTCAGTTCAATAACCCCTATGATGTAGCAGTAGATTCTTCAGGTAAACTTTATGTTACAGACTATGGTAACAGTTTTGTTTATATATTTAAATAACTTTTGCAGATTTCTTAAAAACACAGGTGCCAGGTTTCGGGTTTCGAGTTAGAAATCTGAAACCTGAAACCTGATTTTATTCAATCAATCTTCTTCTTCAAAAACTTATCCCAGAAACCTTTAGCTGCATTCTGAACGCTTTTCAGGCCTCTTGTTGCTGTTTCTATATCCATTTCTTTAACTGCCTTACCTAGAGGAGTAATGGTATCTACAAATTTCTTATGTCCGAATTTCGCAACGGTCCTGGTTGCTGCCGCTCTGACTTCAGCATTTCCATCTGTTACAAGCTTTGCTACATATTCAAATGTATCTTCTCCGCCAAGTTTTTCTAAAGCTTCTACGGCAATTTTTCTGACTCCGGGAGAAGGATCGCTTAAAGCCTCGATAAAAGAAGGGATTGTTTCACTGTTCTGCAATGTATAGAGTACTTCTGCAGCAGTTTCTCTGACATCAGGATCACTATCTCTTTCCATGGCTTCCATAAAATGGGGGATAAATAAATCCCTGTATCTATGTTCATTCAGACTGACAATCATGTCTTTTCTGATTTCCGGGTCTTCCACACGTAAATCTCTGAGCATCTGACTCAAACGAACCTTTTCTTTTCCCTGTTCTATATGAGCGAGAGTATCCTCTAAATGTGCAAAGGATAATCTTAAGAACACCTGAATATTTATTTCTTTTGTTCCGCCATTGGTATTTAAAATAATTTTGCTGGAATAAGATCTTCCCGGAAACAGATTATAAGGGTCTATCTGAACAGAAAGTTTTACAAAGTTTCCTCTGAATTCTTTGTCGCTGAGTATTACCCATGGGTCTTTACATCTTGCCACACCTTCAAGTGTGGCAGCACCTTTATTTAAGAGGATTATCTCCTTTAAAAAAGAGACCTGATCATTGTGAAGTACAAACTGCAGGGCACTGACATTGACTGCAAGCTTCGGTGTCAAACCAACGGAAAAGGTAACAGGAAGCACGAAACTTCCGCCATTTGTTTTAATAGCTATATTAATTTTCTGCTGTTTATAAGGAGGAACCTGAGAACCGTCCACTTCAATTTCCACTACCTGTTTATTGCTGTTAATTTCAAGAGGAAAAAGCGAGATTCCTTTCATAGCAGGAGGAGCGATTGTTCCTTTTAATGTTCCCTTTCCGGCATTTGTTATTAAAAACCTTGCCTTCCTTGTTTCATCTATACCTATCCTCATTATATCCAGGTTCACAGGATCTACTTCGAGTCTTGGCATACCGAGCAACTGTTCAGATGCATTTTTATAGGCACTGTTCAGTACTCCCCACATGTGTTCCATACTCTCATATCGTTCTTCTCTCTCTATTCTGGTAGCTTTTTTTATTATTGCTTCAATCTGTCTGCTTGCATTCGGGTTTACCATTCTGACAGAACAGAATTCAAAAGGGTTGGAACTCTGAGAACCGGGGACTATATTGGTCATAAGTGAATGCATCATGGCACCCAGGCTGTATATATCAGATCTATGATCTGTCTGTCCGTCTCCGTACTGTTCAGGAGGACAGAATCCTACTGTACCTATGATTTCCGTATCCATTCTCTTATCTTTTTTATATACCCTGGCAATACCGAAATCAATTAATTTGACCTTTCCCAGATGTGTCACCATAACATTGCTGGGTTTTAAATCTCTGTATATAATAGGGGGCTGTCTTGTATGAAGATAGTGTAATATCTCCGAAAGCTGTACGGCCCAGTTCAAAACATCTACTTCCAGAATAAAACCAGGTAACACTCCGTCCTGAACAGCACTCAAGGTCTGTCCGTCAACATACTCTATAACCAGATAATAGGAATCTCCTTCTTCAAAATACTCATGACATTTTACTATCCCCGGATGATCAAGGGTAATAAGTCTGTTTTTTTCATCATTAAGAGCCATCATAAATCTGGTTTTCTCTGTAGAATCCGTAGACATAGCTTCTTTTATGACATATTCTTTCTGGGTATTGAGATCTACTGCCTTATAAATTGCCCCCATTCCTCCGCATGTTAAATAAGATACCTGGTATGTTCGTAAAATAGTTCCGTCAGGTATAACCATTAAAGGCCTTTCATCACGGCCTATACTTCCGTCCGGTGCAGGGACACGGGTTATGGCTACAGCATCAGTCTCTATAGATTTTTCTTCTATTATACTTATTTCATCTTCAACCAGTTCTGTACCGCAGGCAGCGCAAAATAACGTCGTATTATCGTTACCACTGCCACAGAGGAGGCAATATCTCGGCATATAAACATTCTCCTTCCTGATTTATATGAGAATCGTAACGCGTGACGCGTGACGGGAGAAACAAACTCCCATTCTTCGTTGTGACTGGATCGGTCATGGCCGTTAATTCAAATCTTCCAGTTCATTGATTTCATCATTCAACTTATTTATTTTTCCTTCACATATTTGTATCTGTTCTCTGACATATTTTTTTTCTTCTTTAAAATCCTTTTCCCAGAAACTTTTATCCATTATTTCTCCCAGTCTTGTTTTCAATTGAAATTTCTGCCATTCAAGCTCTTCAAGCAGTCCTTCTTTTATTTCCAGTTGAAAACAGATGCTACAGACCTGGCCTGAGGAATAAACCTGTTTTAAAAGGGAATCTACTTTTCTGTTACATTGAGGACAGGTATACATAATACACCTTAAAAATCAGAATCAGCTCCGTATTCACCTTTATTTTTCTTAATCATATCGACTTCTATTCTCTTTTCGTCTATCTGGCACTGAATACCTCTTACTTCCTGGCATATTGCATTTATTTCCGGATGGGCTATCTCATTTTTAGTATAGAGATTATATACAAGATAACTGAGTTGTTTTAATTTCTTCTGTTTTTTCTCCTGAAGATTGTCTATATCAAGTTTAAGTCCCTGAGTACGGGCAAATTTCTCAGAGCTTTTTATGGCTTTATCCCTGAGTTCTCCACCTTTTTCAGCAACAAATTCTGCTCCTTTTTTTACTCTGTCAAAGACTATTTCGGATATACTTTTGTCTCTCATATTGGTTCCTCCCGATATATTCGTGACGCGTGACGCGTAATGCGTGATGCGTAATACATGAGAAAAATTTCTATTATATATTCTGGCTGTACTATAAAAAGTGTAACACAATTAACATGAAATAGCAATATTTGTCATAGCCCTATTTATTTTTCATGAAAAAATAGATATAATTATATGTGCAACTAAAAATTAACGAAAAAAATCTCGCGTAACGCGTAACGCGTGACGCGTCACGGATGGATAAATTATGCCTGCAAATTTAACTCCTCAATATTATGAAGCGGAAAGGATATATAAAGAAGCAAAAACACCTCAGGAAAAAATAAATGCCATTGAAAACATGCTTGCCATTATGCCGAAACACAAGGGAACAGATAAACTCAAGGCAGATCTCAGAAAAAAAATATCGCAGTTGAAAAAAGATATGGCAAAAAAACATGGAAGTAAAAAATCTATGGGATACGATATTAAAAGAGAAGGGGCAGGACAGATAATTCTTACGGGCATGCCAAACTCCGGTAAATCATCTCTTATAAACCTTCTCACAGATATAGGTTCCGAGGTCGCTCCCTATCCTTACAGTACAAGATTTCCCCTGCCGGCAATGATGACTTATAAAAATATAAAAATTCAACTTGTAGACATCCCTCCTTTTACAGATGAATTTGCCGAGACCTGGTTGAATAATATACTCAGAAATTCTGACGCACTTTCCATTATTATAGACCTCACAGTCGATCCCCTGAAAGAATTCAAAGAATCCATAAAAAAAATAGAAAATTATAAAATAAAACCTGTATCCACTATGGAAGATATAGAATGTGAAACATCAATAATCCCAAAGAAAATTCTCATAATAGGAAATAAAGCGGATATGGAAGATTCCGAAATAGGACTTGAATTACTTGAAGAAGAAATCAACGGAAGATTTCCTCTTATGACAATATCTGCAGTAGCAGGCATAAATATGGAAGAAGTAAAAGAAGAATTTTTCAAACTTTTAGATATTGTAAGGGTCTACAGTAAGGCTCATTATCAGCAGAAAGCAAATTTCGATGCCCCCTTTATCATGAAAAAAGGCAGTACTGTCCTTGACTTTGCCGAAAGGGTTCATAAAGATCTGAAAGCCGGTCTCCAGTATGCAAGGATATGGGGCTCGTCAGAAAAATATACAGGCCAGAGGGTAAACAGGGATTATGAAGTCTGTGACGAAGATATTATAGAATTAAAAGTTTTTTAGTAAATCGTGAGTCGTGAGTCGTGAAAAGTGAATCTACGTGATTGATAAAATAACTGGTCACTGATAACTGGTCACTGGTCACTGGTCACTGAAACATGAAAGGAGTATATAACAAATGGAAGAAAAACAACCATATAAAGTATTAATCATAGGCTCAGGGCCTGCAGGTATGACTGCTGCTCTTTATACAGCCAGAGCAGATCTATGTCCTGTAATATTCGAAGGAAACCAGCCCGGAGGACAGTTAACCATTACTACTGAAGTAGAGAATTTTCCAGGTTTTCCCGGAGGGATAATGGGGCCTGACCTAATGAATGAAATGAGAAAACAGGCAGAAAAGTTCGGAGCCCTTTTTATTTCTAAAAATGTTGACTCAGTGGATTTTTCTGTAAAACCTTTTAAGATAATGGCAGGTAAAGAAATCTATCATACAAAGACTGTTATAATTGCAACAGGTGCAACGGCAAGATTACTTGGCCTGGAGTCAGAGAAAAAGCTTATGGGTTACGGTGTGTCTGCCTGTGCTACATGTGACGGATTCTTTTTCCGCGAACAGGTTGTCATTGTAGTGGGAGGAGGAGATTCTGCTTTAGAAGAAGCAATTTTCCTTACGAAATTTGCAAGCAAAGTTTATCTTGTCCACAGAAGAGATAAACTGAGAGGTTCAAAAATAATGCAGGCAAAAGCCGCTAAAAACCCGAAAATAGAATTTATCTGGAACAGTGTGGTAGAAGATATTTTAGGAGTTGAAGAAAAAGCAGTAAAAGGGGTAAAACTAAAAAATGTCATAACAGGGGAAATAACAGAAATGAAATGTGACGGTGTTTTTTCGGCTATTGGCCACAGCCCCAATACGGATATATTCAAAGGGCAGATAGATATTGATGAAAAGGGATATTTAGTAGTTAAAAACGGCTCTCATACAAATATTCCCGGAGTATTTGCCGCAGGGGATGTCCATGATTTCACCTATCGCCAGGCAATTACAGCTGCAGGGGCAGGATGCAGGGCAGCAATCGATGCAGAAAAATATCTGGAAAGTCTGGAAGAATAACAAAGCAGCAGTTACAAGCCCATGAATTCATTTGTGGGCTTGTGGTTCGAACTGCAAGCCTTGACTGGCAGGACTATATACTCTGATTAATAATACTGTTATAATGTAATAAATATATAAATATAAAGGGAGGTTATACCTGTGGTATCAAATTTTAATTATGATAATCAAATGGAATCTCTTCTTTCATCAGATATAATTATAGAAGAGGATGAACTTTCAGAATTCAGGAATATGGATATAATGGTAAATTCAGTAGAAACAGGCATTATAGAAGCCATGGCAGAAGATACGGAAAACAGAACAAATTCTACTAAAGAAGCTGCTCAGATTACAGAAAAACATATAGATGATATACTCTCATCTATTGAAGTAATTAAGACTTATCTTCTTTCCTCGAAAGATAAAATTCATGAACTTATAAATGGAAATTCCGACCAGGAAATCAACAGTGATTATTTAAAAAATATATTCAAATCTCTCTATGAAGATCAATCAGAAGTTATCCTGTTTACTACAAATATATATAAAAATCTTATGAGACATAATATGGCAGATTATTTAGAATGCAGTGATATCTGTGAAAAAGCGGAAATTCCCGAAGAACTGCTTTCCAAAGCAGATGATGAAGGAGAAAATAACAGACATTTCATTAAACTGGAAGAATGCTGCCAGGATTTCTCAGACGGTAACATAAAAAAAGAAGAATTTCTTACCATTATTCAGGAAGAAGAAGATTTTCTCTGGGAAGTGATAAAAGGCTGTAACTCTCAGATGATTGAACAGGGTTTCAGTAAAGACGAAATCTCCGATGAAATGGATAATATAATGGGAAGTTATGCCAGAGGACTTACATATCTCAAACTTTTTTCATATACAAAAGACCATTTAATGAGAAGAAAAGGTCTGGAAAATATACTTCAGTCTTTAAAGAATATGATTATAGCAGGTAATCTTTTCAACCCCGACACAATGTATGAAATTTATGAATCAGGAGATTTATTGGATGTTATAGGATATATGGATCCAATCCGTCAAAAAGAATGGGAAAAACTTTATGGAGGCAATAGGCCCCAAAAAAATTTAGACAAATTACCTAAAACTCAGCCGACAACACAGAGCAGAGCGAATGAAGCAACAAAGATAATCAGACGAAAAATGAGCGAAGAACCGACTCAGATACTGGACAGGAGCAAATTATTACAGGGGGAAGCAGGCCAGGCAACATCAAAAACGACGCAGGTTGCCGATAAAGCTCAAAAAGCTGGCAGAATTTCCAGATACTGGCAGGGAATAAAAGGGTTCTTTAAAGGAGTATATGGAGGTGGAAAATCAGAAGCAAAGGCAGCTTTATCACATATAAACAGAACAGGAGGTTTTATAATACACAGGGTAGGAGGAGCAGCCAGGTCTCATCCTATAGCAGCAGGTGTAGTAATGGGTTTAGCCATTGCTGGAGGAATAGGTTATTACGCTTATAGTAAATTTAAGCAGTAATTATCTGTTGTAAAAATTTTATTATGAAAAATATAAATCTAATAGCAACTGCCACTTTCGGTCTCGAAGCCATAGTGGCACAGGAATTGAAAAATCTCGGTTATAATACAGACAATGTAGAAAACGGAAGAGTCACTTTTAAAGGTTCAGAAACAGACATATGCCGTACAAATCTTCATCTTCGTACATCGGACAGGGTTCTTATAAAAATGGGAGAATTTCCTGCCACGACATTTGAAGAACTGTTTGAAAAAACAAAAGCCCTTCCATGGGATGAATGGCTTCCTGAAGATGCCTGCTTCCCTGTGGAAGGAAAATCTATAAGGTCAAAACTCTTCAGTGTTCCCGACTGTCAGGCCATAGTAAAAAAAGCCATAGTAGAAAAACTAAAAAAGACTTACAAAAGAAGCTGGTTCAATGAAACAGGCGCAAAATATACAATAGAAGTTGGACTTCTTAAAGACATAGCCACACTCACTATAGACACAACAGGCCCGGGACTTCACAGAAGAGGCTATAGAAAACTTGCCGGACCGGCAACCCTTAAAGAAACCCTTGCTGCAGGACTTATTTTAATAAGTAAATGGACTCATGACAGGGTATTGATAGATCCTTTCTGCGGCACCGGCACAATCCCTGTGGAAGCTGCCATGATAGGTCTTAATATGCCACCCGGTCTCGGAAGAAATTTTGTCTCTGAAGAATGGCATAGAATACCTTCGTCTCTATGGGTTAAAGCAAGAGAAGAAGCAAAATCCTTTATTGCCACAGATAGAGAACTGCGTATACAGGGACTGGATATTAACGAAAAGATACTGGGGCCTGCAAGGTATCATGCAAAACAGGCCGGAGTGGACAAATTCATACATTTTCAGTGCAGACCTGTAAGTGAATTAAGTTCCCGTTTCAAATACGGATTTATTATTACCAATCCTCCTTACGGAGAAAGAATGGGCGAAATTAAAGAGATTGAACAACTCTACAGAGAGACAGGCAAAATCTTTGAAAGCCTTGACGGATGGTCTTATTATATAATAACATCCCATCCTGATTTTGAAAAACTCTTCAAAAGAAAAGCAGATAAAAAAAGAAAACTTTATAATGGTAAGATACAGTGTTATTTACACCAATATTTCGGACCTGAGCCGAAGAAAGTCCAATAAACATGGGTAAAATAAGACCTCCGAAAAAAGTAAAGCTTTTCTGCGGCATGATTTCTTCAGATGAATCTCTGTTTAACACCGTAATAGAAGAGCTTTCTGTAAAATTTGGCCCTGTAGACTGTAAAAGTTCTGTTATGCCTTTCACTCAAACCGATTACTACAAAGAAGAAATGGGAGAAAATCTCAAAAAATTCTTTGTAAGTTTTACACTTCTTATTGATTCTATATTCCTTGTAGATGTAAAGATTTTCACACAGGAAATTGAAGAGAAATACTCCTTAAACGGTAAAAGAAGGATCAATCTTGATCCGGGTTATCTGTCAGAAGCGAAAATGGTTCTTGCCACAACAAAGGATCATCAGCACAGAATCTATATGGGTAAAGGTATATACGGTGAAGTAACACTGAAATTTAAGAATAAAACCTACGAGCCCTGGGAATGGACCTATAACGATTATAAAAAAGAAGAATATATAGAATATTTTATAGAGTTAAGGAATATTTTACGAAAACAGCTCGGCAGAAAACAAAGGGATATCGGCGTGTCTGTTCCTTAAATTATTTATCAACACCAAAGGATTTATATGAAAATTGTAACGCGTAACGCGTTACGCGGTACGGGAGAAACAAACAGTACTTACGCATTTTGTCATTGCGAGGAGCGAAGCGACAAAGCAATCTCAACGATTTCTGTTGTAATGATGGGATTGCTTCGTTTCGCTCGCAATGACAGGATTCTCTTTACTTTTTGCGTAAGTCCTAACAAATTCTCATTCTTCGTTGTGACTGGATCGGTCTTGGCTGTTAGCAGGATTTATATGAGAATCGTGATGCGTAATGCGTAATACCAGGTTGCTATCAACCATAGCGCTTTGCCTGCCTGGTGCTCCGTAGAAAAAAATATCACGGCGGCACAAGTCTATTTGAATAAAATATAATGAAAAGTGGCATGATGTAAGCTCTAACA
>JBEHWO010000240.1:0-10407 GCA_040217695.1 Vulcanimicrobiota bacterium
ATTTTTTCATATTTGTTAGAATAAAAATGTAAGTGACAGATAGCAGGAGGAAATTATGGAAAAAAATAAGAAAGACAAAAAACTTATACTTATAGTAGATGATGATGAACATATAAACAAAGTTCTGAAACTTACACTTGAAACAGAAGGTTATGATGTTATGTCTGCCATGAGTGCAGAAGAAGCTTTCGCATATATTGGCTTTCGAAAACCTGATTTAATTATCTGTGACATAATGATGCCTGAAAAAGACGGCCATGTTTTTTTGAAAGAATTGAGAGATAACCCTGAAAACGGGGATATAATAGTTATAATGCTTACTGCTCTGAGTGATTTTGAGAATATAAGAAAAACTGTTTCTGCAGGTGTTTATGATTATCTTACAAAACCAATAGAAGCTCCGAAACTGATAGGTATCGTAAGAAACGCTTTTAATGAATTTTATCAGTGGTGATTTTATATGAGAATCGTTACGCCTAACCCGTGACGGGAAGAACACATTCTCATACTTCGTTGTGACCGGTTCGGTCATTGTTGTTTCGTAGAGATATGCCGGTGGTAGAGACACCCCTGCGGGGGCGTCTCTACAGTCGAAAAATTAATTTTCCCCTAATTTGCCTGACATATAAGCCTGTATCTCTGACAGTATAGTAGATCTCCAGTAATAACCGAGTGCTTCAATCTGTTCTTCAGAATTTCCCTGTCTTAAAAGAGATGCATTTTCATAATAACATATTGGCAGCACAGAATTTTCTTCTCCATTAAGATGTATAAGAGAGAGAGCCCTTTTATCTGCAAAATTCAGCATATTTGCAAGAGCTCTTTCGTTCTTTATAGATACTACCTGCGTATAATTTTTATCAAACTGTGGATCAAGAGAATAAAATTTCGCTATTAACTGTGCGGATAATGTATATGTAGACGAAGCTTCTCCTATAACCATGGGAGCAGATTCAGCCGTTTCAGAGAATTCCTTTTTCATTAACTCGACACCACAGGTACTTGCAAAAGCCATCATATACCTGCTGTCAAGTTTCATAAAATTATATTTCATAACATCCGAATGGACACCTGCAGATTTTGCATATTCGTCTACAATAGTACTTTCGAAATAAGACATATTTGCCTTTGCCGCTCCTGCCATTATTTCCCCTAATTTTACCAGATCCTCATTATTTACAGTGGCAGGGCTTCCGAAATCCTTGGCAATATCGAGACAATCCTTTGCTATGGTAAGCAAAGCACTGGCACAGCAATAATAATAACCTACATAATAAAGTTCTTCCATAAGCTGAGATTCATCATATGATCCGGCATTTTTTTGCAATACGCTGATTTTATCATCTGCAAGCAGAATGAATCCTTCAGCCATTGTGAGTTTACTGTATGCTTCAAACAGTGCCACATAGTCACTGGTAGATTCAACATCTTCTGCCTTAAGGTTGTCCATAGCCGCACTTAATTCTGTTTTAACGGATTCCTTGCTTTCAAGATAGGATACGGCACCATCAAAGCCACTGTTCTGATAACGCTGTATCATATTCATGGCAAGCACTATGGCATCCATCTGAACTGTAGCTCCTGTTGCCCTGTCATAGGCCACACTGGCCATACCCTGAGAAAGGGCATTGTCGGCTTTTTGAGCCAGTTCATCAACCATACCTGCAAAACCACTGAAATAGGTCTGGTAGTCTTTAGGGAAGGACTTATACTCACCTTTTAATTTTTTATATCTGCTGTACCACTCCTTTGCCCTTCCTTTAAATCTGTCAAAGGCTTTTGACGGCAGTTGAGGAGGCGTATCGGAGACCTCCATCTGAGGCAAACTATCTCCTGTAAGAAGTTTATATGCTTCATATACATTGGAAACTTCTTTTACCTCCAGACCAAGTTTTTTCCCTTTTTCTATTACATCAACAGATGCTTTTGTACCCATATCGATTGAATATCTCTGTCCTGCAGGAATAAGTACAAGGGTTTTTCCTTTTTTCTGGGCTCCGTAAAGCTTCTGCGGTATACCTCCTACAGGGCCTATTGTACCATCGGGATTAATAGTGCCTGTCATGGTGGCATCTTCCTTTACCTGCTGACCGCGAAGAGCGGCAAGTGTTCCTACCGTCATAAGACATCCGGCACTGGGCCCGTCAATTCTGCCGCCTGTATCGAAAGAAAATTCATAATCTGTAGCATCTTTACCAAGGAGCATGTTGGCAAGCACTACTGCCATCCATCCCGAAGACCGCCACATATTCCCTGTTCCTCCTGCCTCGCTTTCACCGAAAGAAACCTTGAGTTTTTCACTGGTTTTCTTCTCTGCTTTTATTATAACCTCACTTGACCCTCCGCTGGGAGGATTACCACCCAGATAATAAAGGGCATCCACTTTTACCTCTTTTTCTTCACCTGTACCGGTAGTTGCCGGTGTTTCTCCGGAGGCGGAAGGAGTCTTCTGAGACACATCCGTTCCGGGAGTTGTATCATCTGTCGCAGTCTGTTGCAGTAAATTATTGCATGGAGGACAGCAGCAGGAAGAAAATAAAAGTGTTATAAGACAGATAATTACAGAAATAGAAAGCATTTTCGTTACTTTTTTCATTATAATAACCTCCTTAAATAATCGTGACGCGTGACGCGTGACGCGTGACGCGAGGTAGCACACCTGATCAATCAGTGGATAAATTCTTCCAAATTCTCTAAAATTCCTACATAAATATAAATTTATTTCTTCCCGCCTATGATACGGGAAATTTTTGTTTCCAGAAGAAGGGGAAATTCCGTAAAAAGCTTCTCGTTCAAACAGGCCTGAAACCACAAAAGTCCCGGCCTGTAAAGGGGAAAATTCTTTAAAGGCGATAAAAACCTCTTAACGGTACATTGCTGATCAGAATGAAAATTTCTCTTTAAAATCTCAAAATAAAGCTGATCCTTCTGGGCTGTAAGTATTTTTATCTCTTCTTTATAATCACCTTCAGGAACAACCCATTCCGTAACGATACAGAAAGAAATATTTGAAGGATATGTTACAGCCTTTATTTTATTAAATATACCGCTCAATACAGGTCTTTCTGATATATCTTTACCTATGGCATCACATAATATAAATGATTTTATAAAAGCTTCCAATATGATTGACTCCTTAAATCGTGACGCGTTACGAGTGACGCGAGGATCGTTTATTATGAACAATATATATTGATTTATTCTATAAATATGAAAAAAATCCTACATAAGAATTATCTTCAGTGAGTCGTGAGTCGTGAAAAGTGATGAGTGAAAAGTGAAAAGTGAAGTGTGAAAAGTGAAATTTTACGCGTCACGCGTCACGATTATAGAGGAAATATTATACGTAAACTATGCAGGAAATTAAAGATAAATTTAGAAATTCATTTATTATGAAACAAAAAGTTATCAATGATCCTGTCCACGGATTTATACTTATAGATCCTCCTTTAATCTTAGAATTAATGGACAGTTATACCTTTCAGAGGCTCAGGAGGATAAGACAACTGGGTACAACATTTATTACCTATCCGGGAGCAGAACATACGAGATTTGCCCATTCAATAGGGGTTTTTTATCTTGCCACAAAGATAATATCACACCTGTTAAACCTTTCGGGGAACCCTTTTTCTCATTTAAACAGAGAAGAAAAAGAAAGACTTCACCTTCTGGTTCAGGTAGCAGGTCTCCTTCATGATATAGGCCACGGCCCTCTTTCTCATGTATTCGAACGTATTTTCGGCCTGCCCCATGAAGAATGGACAAAAAAAATAATACTCGGTGATGAAAATTGTAATGAAATCTACAATATACTGACAGGAAAAAATAATCCTTTCGGCAAAGATTTTCCTTCAGACCTTCTGGCAATACTCAATAATAAATATATAGATCCGAAGGAAGGATATCTGTCCTGTGTAAATCCCATCATATCAAGCCAGTTAGATGCAGACAGACTCGATTACCTTCAGAGAGATGCCTACTATACGGGAGTAAGATCGGGTTTTATAGATGCAGACAGAATAATTTATACACTCGATCTTTATAAATCGGAAGAAGACGGCAAAATAAAAGAAAAAATCGTAGTATGGGATAAAAGCTTTTATAATGTGGAAGAATATATTTTTTCCAGATATTATATGTACTGGAAGGTATATCACCACAGGACTACAAGGTTTTTCGATTTACTCTTTATGAATATAGTAAAAAGACTCAAAGAGAGTAAAGAACCTGATGATTTAAATATTGCCTCTAAAAACCTTTTAAACATACTCATAAAACCTTCTCCATCTCTCCGGGACTGGCTTATGCTGGACGAATCTGATTTACTTTACTCAATAAAAATGTGGGCTTTCTACGGTAAGGATAAAATACTGAAGGACCTGTGCGAAAGATTCATAAAAAGAAAAGTCTTTAAATCTATTCCAGATTCATTCATAATGAATGAAGAAAAAATAGAAGCAGTAAAATCCCTTCTGTCAAAAAAAGGCCTCATGCCTGAATATTATTTCCTTCAGGATACGGCGTCTAAAGTGGCATATGATTTTTATACTGAAGAACATGAACGTATCTATATAATGGATAAATATACCCATAAACCTTGCCCCATATCAGACTTATCCGATAAAGTAAGAACACTGGCACAGAAAAATATAGAAAAAAGATTTTATGTACATCCCGATTTTCATAAAGATATTCTCAAAATTTTAAACGTTTAAAGTAAGAGCCTATCCGAAAAGTAATATTTATTGTACACCCTTCCGGAGGGTGAGGCTCTGGAGAAAAATATATACCGTATTAACAGTAATTTGTAAATTAAATAAATATAATATCGTAGCAGTCTGTAATAACAGGTTTTTTTGTAAGAGGATTATAGATTTTTCGGAAGAGTCTCACCCTCCGGAAGGTATTTGATGACTTTTCGGATAGGCTCTAAGTACAAAAAGTAATGTCCGAAAAAGATTAAGCAGCTATTTACCTATTGCGAGTATGTAGAGAAACTTTAGGACAAAACTTTTTAGAACTACTCTAAAATTACCGGAGCGTAAACCTCTGTTGAAACCTTATAGAAACAGAAGATCTTACAATTTCGTTAAAAATTTTCGCGTCACGCGTCACGGGTCACGCTTTTATGAAACAAATAATTACAGGTGTCCATACATTACTGGATCTCATATTCAGAGAAAAAGATCTTTCTCTGTCAATAATGTCACAAACAAGGCTTACAGAAGGCATAGCAGGTCATATAGAAGTTCAGTCTTCAAGACCGGCACACTATGAAGCAGAAGTTCCTGTTCAATTCAGCTATATGGATGAACCATATGAAGTTATTGTAAGAGGACGTATTGACGGTATCTACAGATATGAAGATTGCCTGAAGATTGAAGAAATAAAAACTACCTCCATGGACCTTGAAACATTAAGGGCCGGTATTCATCCCTATTATGAAGCACAGCTTAAACTCTATATGTATTTCCTCAAAGAACAGAATAAAGATAAAAAGATTGAAGGAGTGTTAACATATTATTCGACAAAGACAGGCCTTACAAGAGAATTTAATATAGAATTCAATGAAAAAGATTTCAGAGATTTTTTCGAATATCTTGCGAGAACCATTATAGATATACAGAAAAAAGAAGACGAATGGAAGGAATTAAGAGATAATTCCATTCAAGAATTGACATTTCCCTTTGATATATTGAGAAAAGGCCAGAAGGAACTGGGAGAGAAAATTTCAAAGATTATAGAAGAGGGAAAAAATCTCCTTCTGGAAGCACCTACGGGGACAGGGAAAACTGTGGCAATACTTTTTCCGTCAATAAAACTTCTTCCACCGGGACTTTACGAAAAAATCTTTTTCCTCACAGCGAAAACGCCGGGACAGAATATAGTAAGGGAAACACTTCAGATATTTAAAGAAAAAGGACTTCATATGAAAAGTGTCTTTTTAAATGCAAAAGAAAAGATGTGTGTCACGGGAGATTGTAACTGTGATCCTTTACTGTGTAAATATGCGGAAGGGTATTATGAAAAACTCCCCTCTGCCATCGAAGAAATAGTGAAAGATGAAATTATTACAAGAGAACAAATTATTTCCGTGGCAGAAACATTTAAGATATGTCCCTTTGAATTTTCTCTCGATCTGTCTCTGTACTGCGACATGGTAGTCTGCGATTATAATTATGTCTTTGATCCCGCCGTATATTTAAGAAGATATTTTCTCGGAGGAAAAGAGAAATATCTGTTTCTCATAGATGAAGCCCATAATCTGGTAAACAGAGGAAGAGATATGTATTCCGCCTCTTTAGATAAAAAAACTGTGCTTGAGCTGAAAAGAGAAATGAAACATAAAGACAGGAACCTGTATAAATTCTTTGATGATATGAATAAACAGTTTATTTCCTGGAATAAAGAATTAAAAGAACTTAAAAAATCCACCCTTCTCTTAAATGACATACCGGAATGTTTTAATCTATGGAAAGAAGAATTTTTCAGCATGTCGGATGAATTTTTCGGTAGTAATAACCAGTCTCTGGAGCTAAAAAAATTTTATTATGACTTTCAGCATTTTAAAAGAATAATGGAGCTTGCCTCTGAAGAACACAGAATTTTTATAAAAAGTACTCATCAAAATCTCTTCTGGAAAATATTCTGCCTCAACCCGGGAAAAGAACTATCAAAAAGATTAAAAAGAAGTCATGCTTCCATTTTCTTTTCAGGCACCCTTTCACCTGACGAATATTTCAGAGACCATCTTGGTTTAAAAGAAGAAACCGAATATTTAAGCCTTCCCTCGCCTTTTCCGCCTGAAAATTCACTCTATCTTCATATCCCCGGTATAGCCACTACCTATAAAAGAAGAGAAGAATTTTATGAGAAAATCGCAGAACATATAAAAAGAGTTATTTCTACGAAAAAAGGGAATTATCTGTGCTTCTTCCCTTCCTATAAATTTTTAGACGATGTTCTGGCAAGGTTTCCTTTACCGGAAGACTCTTATATATTTATACAATCGAAAAATATGAGTGAAACTGAAAGGGATGAATTTTTAAAGAATTTCATTCCTTCCGGAGAAACACGACTTGGATTTGTAGTCATGGGAGGCCTTTTCGGAGAAGGCATAGATCTGCCCGGCGAAAGACTCATAGGTGCCATTATAATCGGAGTAGGTCTTCCCATGGTAGACGAAGAACAATCGCTCATAAGCGACTATTTCGAAGAAAAAGAAAAAGGTAAAGGGTTTCTTTACAGTTATATGATCCCGGGCATGATAAGGGTCATACAGTCTGCCGGAAGGGTTTACAGGACTCCGGCCGATAAAGGGATCGTAGTGTTAATGGATGACCGGTTCAGACATAGCGGGTATCTGAAGCTTATGCCGAAGCGGTGGTTTACAGAGAAAAGAGCCCTGTCATCAGGTGAATATGAAGGGATTTTAAGGGATTTCTGGCATGGTAATTATAGATAAAAATCATATTTTATGCTATAATTGCTGTGGTGAATATAAATAATACAATAGCTGCTCTCGTGACGCGTGACGGGAGAAACACATTTCTCAGGTCATTAGAAAGGGTATTCACTTAGAAAGGCAGGTAAAAAGGATGATAATAGAAGAGAGAGTGGACAGACTGGAAGAAATGATGGTTAAAACTCAGATGGTGGTGCAGAGCCTGGCTATAGAAATGAAATTATTCAGGGATGAAATGAAAAGAGATACTAAAAATTTAAAGCAGGAACTGGCAGGAGTGTCAAAGAAAATGGGCACAATAGTGGAAGATATTGTGGCACCGAATATTAATTATATAGGAAAAAAATACTTTAACTGTTATGATTGCCAGCTTTTTATGGTAAGAGTGAAAGTAAATCACAGTAAAATAAAAGGAAAGAATACGGAATTTGACATTATAAGTGTATACTCTGATAAAGTAATAATAAATGAAACAAAATCTACTCCAAGAACAGAAGATCCTCAGAATTTCTTCGAAAAAACAAATGATTTCTTTGACTATTTCCCTGAATATAAAGGGAAGCAATTAATTCCGGTGTTTGCCAGTATCCATATCCCTGAAAATATTCTTGCAGATCTTTCCAGAAATAAGATTTATGCTATGGCCATGAAGGAAGGCACTATGGATATACTCAATCCAGAGATTCTGGAAGTATATTGACAGGAAGCCAGTATGTTAGTAAAATATTAACATACTGGAGGTGTAACCATTGTTTCTTACTCTGAGAAAATCGGCTTTAACAGAAGAATTTGATTACAATTTTATCAAGTATGCCCTTCGTGAATACAAACATCCCCGTGTAAAGATAAATGATCTTCTGAAAAAAGGTAAAATTATCCGTGTAAAAAAGGGACTTTACATATTTGGCGAAAAACTGTCAGTAGAGCCTTACTCCAAGGAGACTCTGGCCAATTTGATATATGGCCCCTCTTATATTTCTCTTGAATATGCTCTTTCTTTTTATGGTCTCTTCCCCGAGCATGTAGAAACTGTGACCAGTGTAACAAATAAGAGAAAAAAAAAATTTCATACACCGGTGGGAGATTTTTCCTACACATATATAAATCCTTCTATATATCCATGGGGCATAACTCTTTATAATATAGATAAATATCATTCTATTTTAATTGCTACAAAGGAAAAGGCTCTTGCCGATATATTCTATCTTTCCGACGATACTATAGGTGAAGATGAAATAGAAACATATCTTTTTGAAGATATGAGACTGGACATGGAAGATTTTAGAAAATTTAATCTAAGAAAACTAAAAAAACTGAGCCAGGTCTATGGGGATAAGGTAAAATCTTTATATAAATTTCTGGAGAAAGTAAAATGAATGAAGCAGTCAAAATAATGCTTGCCCGTTACAGATGTAACAGTATAAATGATTATGAACATGCTCTGAAGGAGATTATTCAGGAGATAGCACTCCTGGGACTGTGGCGTTCGAAATTTTTTGAAAAAGCTGCTTTTTACGGAGGTTCTGCATTAAGAATTTTATATGGTCTGGAAAGGTTTTCTGAGGATCTGGATTTTACACTTTTAAAAAAAGATGAAACTTTTTCTATTGAACAATACTGCATGGCAGTTCAGGATGAATTGAAGGGTTTCGGGTTTTCTGTAACAGTTGAAAAGAAAGAGAAAAAGATTGAATCAAATATCAGTTCTGCTTTTATAAAGGCAGGTACGATCAAGAATATGATTATTATCGATATGAAGGCATCAGTTCTAAAAAAGATACATAGAGAAAAGACTATGAAAATAAAGCTGGAAGTCGATATAGATCCTCCAGGTGACTTTCTTACAGAAGTAAAATACCTGTTTCAACCTGTAGCTTTTTCTGTTAACACCTGCAGCTTACCCCATCTTTTTGCCGGGAAAATGCATGCCATTCTGTGCAGATCGTGGGGGAAAAGAGTAAAAGGAAGAGACTGGTATGACCTTGTATGGTATATGGGAAGAGATATACCTGTCGGACTGAAACATCTGGAAAACAGGATGAAACAAACAGGACATATCGAAGAAAAAGAGGTGCTTACAGAAGAATTTCTGAAGGAAAAACTCCTGGAAAGGATTAAAACTGTAGACTTCAATAATGCCAGAAAAGATGTGGTTAATCTCCTGAAAGATCCTTCTCCACTAGACCTCTGGTCAGAGGATTTTTTCAGTTTTATATGTAAAAAAATCAGGACTGTTCAATGAAATATAAAGAATTTATAATGAATTTACCTGTCATAAAAAAACTTTCAGACTGACGACAGTGTTTTTTTACGGCACGCAGATTCACCCCTGATGGAAATTGCAATTGATTTCATAAATCTATTAATTACTGAGGTGAGTATAAATAATAAATACATGCTCTCGTGACGCGTAACGCGTGACGCGTGACGGGAGGAAAACTTTTATTACATGCTTATGCTCAGGTCAGTAGTAAATAGCAGGTAAAATCCAATTTTTTTCACTTTTCACTTTTCACTCAGAATATTCTGTGATAAATTTCTTTTTCCATTGTATATAAAATCCTCTGTCATTTTTTAACACAACCAGGACTAAGAATACAACCATAGTTGTATTGACAAAAGAATATTGGAATATTACAATATTAATATAAATGGAGGTAAATTTATTGTTTATTAATTTAATAGCATCAGCTTTAGCAGAAAAGCTTTACTACATTTTAACCGGGTATACCCTTCGTGAATACAGACGAAGCAATGTGTCTTTTACAACTGTTACGGATGTATTAAAAAGTAAATATTCTCTTACATCTGCAGCAGTTTTTTATTGCAATTATACAGCCTGTTCCTCCGAAATAAGCACTCAGAAAACAACAAAACATACCGGAACCATAAAAAAAACAGAACAAAAAACTCCAGGAAAATTAAAGGCAGATAGTTTCATT
>JBEHWO010000241.1:0-10401 GCA_040217695.1 Vulcanimicrobiota bacterium
TCCTGACTTTGTTCTTCCAGGCATGTCATATTAACTCTTAATGATATTATATACAGGTTTTACGACGAATTTCTTTTCTCCAGGGACTGGCCCCTGAAATTCTTCAGTATGATAATGTAACTTTCTATGCAAAAAAGTATATACTTTTGCAGATTTTAAAAACTGTAAAAAAACAATCTAATTCAATTTTTAGGTGTTAGGTGTTGGGTGTTGGGTTAGGAAGATTAAAACCCAAAAACCGGAACCTATTCAATTATAAAGTCAGTAAAAACAAGGAAATAGAGTCTCACCCACCGGAAGGTATTTGATGACTTTTCGGATAGGCTCTAAGTATCTATTTACCTATTGCGAGTATGTAGAGAAACTTTAGGACAAAACTTTTTAGAACTACTCTAAACTGTCCTCCCGTCACGCGTTACGCGTTACGCGTCACGATTCTTATATAAACTATAATTATGTTCACTTCAATAACTTGTAAAATAAACTGAAAGAGTCAATCTTGACTTGAAATGTTATAATCAAATTACTGACATGAGCATAAGCATGTAATAAAAGTTCTCCTCCCGTCACGCGTTACGCGTTACGCGTCACGAGAGCAAATATTTATTATTTATGCTCACTACAGTATATTGTTCATATGTTATAGCTAAATCTTAAAATATAAGGAGGTTATTTATGAATTGTCCTAACTGTAATACTCAGGTAAAATCTGATATGACTTTTTGCGGTAGATGCGGTAAATCCCTGGCAGATGTAACTAAAGAAACTGTACCTATCAGACCGTCGGGAACGGTAAAAGATCCGGAAGAACTGGAAAAAATTTTTACTGATCTTGTTGCATACAGCTGGAAAAGGTATGATGAAATACTCATAAATAAACGTCTTGATGAGGTTCTTATAGGACTGGTTATAGCTTCGAATGTAAAAAGCGGTTATTCTTTGATTGATATTTCTTCTGACGGGGTGAACCATTATTTGAGATTTGAAAATCTTTCTGACGGAACGCGCCTTATTTTTAGACTGACAAATCTTTCGGAAGATCTTACCAGAGCTAAGGTACTGGGCCATGTGGCAAATGTTACCATAGGTTACGGAGAAAAAGTAAGGGACCTCGGAAAAATCTGGCAGGCCTTCAAGGCAGAAGTTAAAAGTACTTTTCTTATTACCGATGAGCCTGGTATTATTACCTGTGACGCAGATCTTACAGGCGGTTATATTTATGCTCAGATTCCTCTTATATTTAACCTTGATAACTATCTGGATAAAGATCACACATACAGAGCAGATGTCGATCTTTTACAACTTCATATTAACTCTACAGTTCATTCACTGAGGAAATATCTAAAAGGTCGGTTAAGTATGTAGGAAAGGAGTTTGAATATGTTATCTTTTTTACAGAGTTTCAGTCATAAACAGGAGATGAAAGAAAGCAGAGATGAAATGCTTGTAGGAGAAATAGTCACTGTTATGGTAGATAGCGGCTATCCTGCAATAGGGTTCTGGGCAGAAGGAGATTTTCAGAGAATAAGGTTTAAAGTTGTCGATGATCCTGTACTCTATTCAATTACAATAACACTGGACAGAAAAACAGGGGGAGATTTTGTTTCAGGAGCAATATTCGGTGATAAAGCAACACTGAAGATTATATGTGAAATAAAGAATTTTCTTGCAGATCCCGATGATCTTCTTAATATGTATAAAACTGATCTTCAGAATATGTTTAAAATTCCTATTTTAGGAGGAATAAAGCTTGATCACCAGCTGAATTCTGTCCTTGCAACCACTACAAAGATTATAGAAATAAAGGATCTAATCTTAAAGGGTGAAGAAGGACGGGAGAAACTTAAAGGAATTCTTTTCGGTACTATAAGAGAATTGAAAGAGAAACTGGTGCCATATAAGAAGAAATAATATAAAAAAGGCGAACCATTCGGTTCGCCTTTTTTGTTCTGTGGAATTTTTAGTCTTTATCCTGGTCACTTCTTACTACAAATACGACAGGTTTATGGTCAGATACGCTTCCCAGGTAGTTGGGATAGGATTTTTCGTCAATTGTATGGATACTTCCGGGAATTACTTCCTCCATTGCTCCTGTATCTACATTTGTGACAGTACAGTGATCTATAAGTCCTTTATAGGGAATATTGGAATAAAAACTTTTGGGTAGTCCTTCTGTGAGGAAATGAACATTTCCGCCTTTCCCAAGTGGTTTCAGGGAATCACTTCCTACAAAATCGTTGAAATCTCCTACCATGATTAAATCTTTATCTTTACTCTCTTCTAGATGCTGTGTTATCCATTTATTTATTTTCTTTGCCTGTTCTGTTCTTGTAGCTATTGCCTTATCGTCAAACATGGCTTTAAGATGTGTTACAACAAAAGTAAAATCAAAAGCTCCGTCAATTTTCATATCTACAAGGAGGGGGGCACGAAGTCTTGAGCCTACCTGTGCTTCATCTATCTGATCTATGGAATTTATATCATATTCAACTCTTTTTTTATCAAATATAACTCCTACCCTCTGCCCGCCTGATTTGCCGAGTATATAACCATAATCAGGAAGATTTTTCATTACAGTTTTCAGAGCTTTTTCATCACTTACTTCCTGTATACCAAGAATCTGGGCACCTGTATCCTTTATAACCTGTGCTATTTTCTTATAATCTTCTTCTTTTCTTTTCTTTGTGCCGAGCCATTCTATATTGAAGGTGCCTATTGTGGCGGTTTTACCCTTTGCATCAATTATCTGTTGTTTAAGCTTCATAGCTTCTTTTATATCGCCTGTTTCTACGGGAGTAATTTCTTCTCCTAGTTGTTCCAGAGCCTTCATTCCTTTACTATTGCCTGAGGCTCCTTTCATTACAGAAATACTTTCCTGAGTAAAATTCGGATCAATCCCTCTTTCAACGACCTGTCCGTTTGCATCGTAGATAAGAGGTCTTATACCTTCTGCTGTGACCTTTGCATGAAGTTCTTTCATTGCTGCTTCATATTTTGTGAATTCACCCTGTAAGTATTCTTTTCTTCCTGCTTCATTTTTATAAAAAGCGTCTCCTGCTTCTTCTTTTACTACCACGTTATCAGATGTCCACTGGTGGGCCTGCCTCTGTTTTTGTATATCTGAAAGTCTGACTTTTAAAGAATGCATTTTATCCACAGTCATCACTCCTAAATATTTAATAGCTCTATTTACAGTATAACCGGTGAAAAATAAAAATACTACTGGAAAAAGAGATTTTTTGTTAACTTTTTGTAAACATATGGAGTTTTTTTACCTAATCTTTGCAGAAATTTTCGGGAGTTTGAAGTCTGAACTGGCCTGTATATACCGCTTTCCCCCTGGTTTTCTGAAATATAAACTGACATACGCTTGTTCCGGGATACATATCAATAGGTATGGGGCCGAAATTACTCATTTCAAGAACCTGATGATTTGATATACCTGATTGCATAAAACTGGCTGAAATATGGACTAAAAGACCTACTCTTGCAAATTTACTCCTTCCTTCAAGCCATCCGCATATATCTTCGGGAAGAGTGATTTTTTCCTTTGTCATACCCAGGAGTGTGTCTCCAGGGTGTATGGTAATACAGCCTCCGTCAGGTATCCATATACCTTTTGTGGCACATTTGTAGTCAATATCATCAATCGCTCTTATATGCATGGGGAGTCTTACAAATAGCCTGAAAGCATTGCTCAGAGTAAGATCTACCGAGGCAGGTCCTACCATTTCTTTAGAAAAAGGTTCTATTTTTATCCTTCCTTTTTCTATTTCTTCAATAATTTCTGTGGTTGTTAAAATGCTCATAAATAACTCCTTTTTTGTCAGTGACCAGTGATCAGTGATCAGTGAAATATTCTTTGTACATATTTACCGTCAGTTCAGGAGAACCCTGACATATATAAATACCCAGGTGTTCATATCCCCCTGTTTCCTGCGTATATGGAAGCACTTCCACATAAAGACCTGTTGACGGGCCGTTATGGAATATAACATTATAAGCAGGTTCTCTTCCTGTTTTTTTCATTAACTCCGGAACTGCCCTGAGATTTGTTCCGAGTGCCAGAGATAGATCTCTTATTTCCATGTCATTTAAATCATGGAGATAGTTTTTAGATAGATCTTTAAATATTATCATAGTATCAAGAGGACGTTTCATAAAATAAGGGATAATAATTTTTATCGTTTTCATTTCTTTGAGTGTAAGATGGTCAGGATTATTTTTTAACATGAAATCGGAAAAGGTAATATTAAATCTCTCTTTGAAAATTAAATCGTCTTTTATCTTCCCCGGCATAATATTCGTATGAATAATCTGCTGATGATCATGGGAAAGAGAACCTCCGACAAGGGTACCATAATTTTTGATTATACCTGCATAACCGAAGTGCTCATGACGTTCATACTCTCCTGTCGATGGCATTTGAGAATCTGCTGCATGAAGAAGAATTCCTTCAAATGTTGCAAGCCTTTTAAGAACTATCTCCACATCTTCAGAAGCCATATTGCTCATATCTCTGTCATGGTAATTGCTTGTCCACTGGACAAAGTGCATACCTGCGGCAAATTCTCCGGGAACGGATATACTATTTTTCCCCGGTTCCATATATGTTTTTTCCGATGAATAGCACCCGGGATAAACTATGGGGAAGAGATTTTTATTTATAAAAGTAAACCCCTCCGAAAGAGGGGTTTTATCTATAATACCTGTTGTGTCGCCGTTACATACAACACATGGCACCCGTTGTTTTTTCATTCTTTTCCCTGTGTTATCATGAGGACGTTTTGCCCTGACTTCCGAATAAACAATTCTTTGATTTGTTCTCGGATCTATCTTGCAGATATTATTCGGTTTAAATTTTGCTATATTTTTTCTGTCATTATTTATTGAATTTACTATGTCTTTATATGACATTTTTGTTATGTCTTCAAAATCTATATATGTATTTTCATTCAGTCTGTCTGACATGTTCTGACTCCTTGAACCAATTATTTCTTATGAGAATCGTGACGGGTAACACGTGACGGGAGCAATATTCTCATATTTCTATATTAAATATACTGTCATATATCTTGATGAAATCATGTAAAGTCCTTATCACTCAATACTCACCACTCACTACTCACTACTCACCACTCACTGTATCACAGATTTCCGGAACAATTTCGCCACTGTTACATGATAAATAATATCCCCTGTCATATTGTTCTACCATTGACGTAACATTATTTTCAAAGGGATCTATAACAATTACCGGTTTATTTTTTCTCATAACAGATGTAATAATTCCGGAAGGCAGTGTTGTATTTCCCGTAGTTCCTATTACTATTAACAGATCTGTCTTTTCTGTTATGGCCATACTTGTTTCGAATTTATAATAAATTTCATCGTAACATTCATCAAACCACAATATGTGAGGTCTTGCTAAAGTTAAACATTCGGGACATATTAGCAGTGCCTTTTCTTCCGGAGATAAATCCCTGTCTTCATGCTCAAACTCCAGTCCTGCAGGTATGGCAAAGGTTTTGTTTGTGCATTCCCGGGTACATCTCATGAGATTTATATTACCGTGGATTTCACAGGTTCTGTCTTTTGAATTTCCTGCTCTTATATGGAGTCCGTCTACATTCTGTGTAATAAGAGAAAATCTGTCTTTCAGGTTTTGTTCCAATTTTACTATTGCAAGATGACCTCTGTTCACTTTTGCATGATTACAGATATATCTCCTGTAAAGGTACCACTTCCATACTTCCCAGGGAGATAGGGAAAACATTCTGTATGTAGCCATTTCCTGTGGATGATAATTTTTGCTGCCTATTTTCCAGTAACCTTCGGGGCCGCGAAAGGTGGGGATATTACTTTCTGCAGATATGCCTGCTCCGGTAAGAACAGTTACAGAACCATGATTTTTGAAGCTATTTAATAATTCCTCTAATTTCTCATTCATCTTTTGAGTTTTTCAGGTACCTGCGACTGAAGTCGTAAGGATTTCCGGTTCTCCGGGCGAACCTGCCACAGATGTACAGGCTGTGTGATATCGGTTCAATCTCTCCGGCTCCCTGTACTTTATAGATATCAGGGAACATATAACTCAGGGTGAAATAAATCTTATAAATTTTTGACCGTGCACCTGCTCTCGATCTTACCTTCCAAACGTTACTATGGTAGTTAGCTCCAACCAGGTAAACCTGCGGCACACGAAATAACTTCCTTACTGCTGCTACTTCCCAGTCCTGACAGGGTTCGAAAGGTTTCGTTGCGAAGGGCCCGATTTTCATCACCACTTGCCAGAGGCAGACTTTGAAAAACAAAACCTCAAACAGGAATTCAACCCTGCTATAGCGGATTGCAGGTACAGGGCACCGCTAGTTCCCCATCTAGCACGGTCAAAAATTCTATAACGGAGAGAGTGGGATTCGAACCCACGAGGCGGGGGTAAACCCGCCTACTCGATTTCCAATCGAGCGCCTTCAACCGGACTCAGCCATCTCTCCTTTGTAGCTGACAGTGGTTAACTCTCAGCTACAAGGCTCTTTATTCTATTAAGAGAATAGTGAAAATACTCACTACTCAATACTCACTATTTCACGGAGAGAGTGGGATTCGAACCCACGAAAGAGATTTTATTCTCCTTACTCGATTTCGAGTCGAGCGCTTTCAACCGGACTCAGCCATCTCTCCTTATAAGGACTCAATTATAAACTTTTTTATTTATTCTTAATTGTTTAAAAAATTCCTTCAATATAAAACTGCATTCTTCTTCCAGGACTCCGCCGAGAGTTTCTATTCTGTGATTTAATCTCTTATCTCCCGGTATATTCATCAGAGAAGTAATTGCTCCTGCTTTTGGATCTGTTGCACCGAACACAAGCCTCTTTATCCTGGCCTGCACTGCTGCGCCGGCACACATAGGACATGGTTCCAGTGTGACATAGAGAGATATATCGTCCAATCTCCATCTGCCCATCAGTTTACAGGCCTTTTCTATTCCTATTAATTCTGCATGGGCCAGAGGATTTTTCCTTATTTCTCTCTGATTAAAGGCTGTTGCTATAACTACAGTTTCTCTGTATACCAGAACAGCCCCTACGGGAACTTCCCCCATCTTAAAAGCTTTCTCTGCCTGAAAGAGAGCTTTTTTCATAAAATATTCATCTTTTTTTAAAATATCCATTTTTTCATGGTCACGCGCCCGAGAGGATTTGAACCTCCGACCTACGGATTCGTAGTCCGTTGCTCTATCCGCTGAGCTACAGGCGCCTGCGTGAACATAACGGAGAGAGTGGGATTTGAACCCACGGTACATGCTCAACACACGTACAATCGCTTAGCAGGCGACCGCCTTCAGCCGCTCGGCCATCTCTCCTAACGCATAGTCAGGAGTATTTTAGCACATAGAAAATTAAATTACAAGACCTTTTTGAAAATAAGTAGGGCCCTTTAATTAAGCGACACTACTTGAGTCTTACAGGCATAATAACATATAGATAATCTTCTTCTTTCTCTTTTTCTCTCACAGGTTTTATTATACCCGGATTAACCGGATTACTTAATTCAAAAGTAATTTCATCACATTCCATAAAAGACAGTGCATCGAGCAGATATTTTGCATTGAAGGATATATCCAGACTCTGTGCAGGTTCGGAAAGATCTATCTCTTCATAGGCCTGGCCTACATCCTGAGTATTTGCCGTCACAATGATCTGGCTGTCATGTATTTTGAATTTAACCAGATGAGGACTTTCAAGATCATTCTGGGCAATATAGGAAGCCCTTCTTAAAGCTTTATAAAGAGCCTCTTTATTTATGGTGAGAGATTGATCGCAGTGAGCCGGTATTACCTGACGGTAATTCGGGAATTTTCCCTGTATAAGGGATGAAAGAACTCTCGTGTCAGTCATCTGAAAATCTATCTGACTGTCTGTTATGTAAATTTTTACCTGTTCTTCCTGATTATCGGAAAGGATTTTCATCAGTTCGTTAAGAGTCTTTTTGGGTACTACGACTTCAAAATTTTTACCAGGAGAAGCTAATAATTTTGACGTTTTCTTGGCCATTCTTCTTCCGTCTGCAGATACTACTGTCAGGCTGTCTCCCTGTACTTCGAAAAGGCTTCCTTTTAATATGGCTCTTACCTCATCAGGCGGTGCTATGGCAAACCCTGTCTCTTTAATCATGCTTTTTAATGTTTTCTGACTTATAGAAATTATATCTTCACCGATTATTCTGGGTATGGATGGAAATTGATCGGAAGAAAGTCCGTTTAGTTGATAATTACTTCCTTTTGTCTCAATATTAATTATTTTTACATCATCAGATTCTATTTTTACCGCGCCGGGATTTAAGCTTCCTACCAGGTTGCCAAGCTCTCTTGATGGAACTGTTATACTGCCTTCCTGCTCTATTGTCTGAACTTTTATAATAATTTCTATGGAAATTTCACCGCTTGTACCTACCAGTTTCATACTGTTATTGGATGCTTCCAGCATAATATTACCGTAAACAGGTTCTATTACCTTTGAACTGATAGCTTTACTGGCTATTTGAATACCTTTATTTAATTCTTCCTGTAAACAAATTACTTTCATTGGTATGGTCTCCTTTATATATATTGTAGATAATGATTGATTCGGAGTATAAAAATGAAAAGTGAAAAGTGAGTGGGATAATATTCACTTTTCACTACTCACTCTTTACACTGCTTTCAACTCATTCTTTATATTGTTTATATGAGCTTTTATCGCGGGATCACTGTCTTCTTTTATTTTATTATAGGCATGAAGTACTGTCGTATGGTCTTTACCTCCGAAATGTTTTCCTATTTCCGGGAAAGAAGTTTTTGTTAATTCTCTGGCAAGAAACATTGCTATCTGTCTTGCTCTTGCTAATTTTGCATCCCTTTTCCCTGAAGATAAGTCTTCCAGCGGTACAGCAAAATAATCGGCAGTTTTTTGCAATATGATAGGTACTGTTATTGTATCGCTGTCTGTGCTGGTAATAAGAGTGCCTATAGCCTCTTTTGCTAGAGGAAGATCTATTTTAGCTTTTTTCAGAGAAGCATAGGCCATTATTCTTACCAGTACTCCTTCCAGTTCTCTTATATTTGAGCTTATTATTTCTGCTATATATTCAATAACATTGTTTGGTATATGTATATTCTCAAGTTCTGCTTTTCTTCTTAATATAGCCTGTCTTGTTTCTAAATTCGGTGCCTGGATGTCTGCTATGAGTCCCCATTCGAATCTGGATTTCAATCTGTCCTGAAGAGTGGGTATTTCCTTCGGAGGTCTGTCGCTTGTAATAATTATCTGTTTGTCTGCACTGTGAAGATCATTGAATGTATGGAAAAATTCTTCCTGAATACCTTCTTTACTTATAAGAAACTGTATATCATCTATAAGCAATATGTCTACTGTTCTGTATCTGTTTCTGAAATTTTTCGTTTTACCGCTCTGTATGGCTTCAATCATTTCATTGGTGAATGTCTCGGTTGATATGTAAGTAACATTTAAGTCAGGTCTTAATGTAATTGCCTGATGTCCTACTGCATGCATGAGATGGGTTTTCCCCAGCCCTACTCCTCCGTATATAAAGAGAGGATTGTAAACCTTTGCAGGAGCTTCTGATACTGCAAGGCATGCAGCATGGGCAAGAGAATTGTTGTTGCCTACGACAAAAGTTGCAAAGGTATATTTAGGATTCAGGTTATTGTTATGGATTAAAGTTTTTTTTGCCTGACTTATTACAGGATAAGTCTTTTCTATAAAGAGTTTTTGCTGGGATTTTTGAGGGACAGCATCCGAGTCAATCGTAAAGGATATGCCTATTTTAAGCCCGCTTAAAGATGCCAGAGTTGTTTCGATTAATTTTTTATGTTCCCTTTGTTCCAGCCAGTTTTTAGCAAATGTATTTGCTACACTGATTTTGAGATTGTTCTTATCGAAGAATTCCGGTCTGGAATTCTTCAGACATGCTTCGAATGTTGGCGTTCCAAGCTCTTTTTCCAGTAGAGGAAGCGCTTCCTGCCAGATTTCATTGATATTGGAATTGTCAATAATATTTACCATAAAATTATCACCGCCAGATTTATTCTGGTGCTATAGAATTAATTTGTAAAAATAATAGTTAGCCCCCGTTAAGACATGCTATTCGTTAAAAATTTTCTAATTCCTCTTTCTAAAAGTTATCCACATATCCACAGGTAAGTGTCTTTAACCTGTGGATAACTTTTGTTATACCCCCCTGTTTTTCAGGCTTTAATTTTGATATAAAGTCTTTTCTCGTGAAGGTTTTGTCAACCTTTTTTCTTTTGAAGATTTAATTTTTTTTTATATATACTGTATTCTTACCAGTGCAAGATTTAATCATTAAAAGAAGTTATCCACAAGTTATCCACAA
>JBEHWO010000242.1:0-10382 GCA_040217695.1 Vulcanimicrobiota bacterium
ATGATTTTTTTGACGGAGATGGAGAAACTGTAAGGCAGGTTCAATTTGCTCCCCTTGGAGATGTAAGCGGGCAGGCTGAAGGACAGCAAACGATAGATATTTTGATTGATGTCCCCCTGCAGGTTGTAGCGGAACTGGGAAGAACTAAATTGCCTGTTAAAGATATTCTGAAGCTCGGTGTGGGAGCAGTAATAGAACTTGATAAGATAGCAGATGATCCCATTGATTTGCGCGTTAATGATAAATTAATTGCCAAAGGAGAGGTTGTGGCAATTGATGATTATTTTGGCGTTAGAATAACGGAAATAGCAAACGGTTAACAGGGGTGAGCAGTTTATGTATGACTATGAAGACTATGACGACCAGTCTCCGGGCTTTGATTACAGTGATAGATATCAGGATAATTCTTCTCAGGGGTTTCTTCGGGTTCTAGGCGAAATACCTCTTGAAATTGCTGTAGAACTTGGCAGAGCCAATTTACCTGTAAGTGAAATATTAAACCTTCAGGTCGGTTCTGTAGTTGAACTGGATAAACTTGCAATGGATTCCGTAGATGTAAGGGTAAATTCGAAACTTATAGCCAGAGGAGAAGTCGTATCGGTAGATGAATGTTACGGAGTCAGAATAAATGGTATTATTGGCAGGAAATATTAAAAGATTTCAGATACTCTTAAAAAAATACGGAAGATTTTGAATTACCTTACGACTGTTACAGTAAAAGACGAATTTGTAAGGCCTGACACATAACCTGAAATAAGAGGAGTTTTATCCTGTGAAAAGATGTTTTTTATTAATATTCTTGATTTTTCTGTGCTATTCAGATATGTCTTACGGGGCAGCAATACCCACCGTATCTTCTCCGTCTGCAGCAGTTATGACCCCTGTCTCTTCCGGCACTCCGTCTGCAGCAGAAAAAAAACCGGACAAACCCGATAAATCCACTCCTGTTCCCGAGGTGACTTCATCTTCAGAACCACTTAATCTTAATTATGACAGTGATGAACCGAATAAAACTTATCAGGAAAAAACAAAAGAATCTTCCGATACAGCTCAACCTGCAGGATTTCTGACAAAGATTCTCAATATGATAACCAGTCTCGGTATTGTTTGCCTTCTTATTTATGTAGTATTAAAACTGCTTTATGCAAAAGGTGCAGGTATTATTCCTCAGCCAAAAAAGAATTTATTTGTTATGGAACAGATTCAGCTTCAGCCTCAAAAAACAATGTTTTTATCTCTCGTAAAAGTTGGTGCCAGGGTTTTGCTCGTAGGTGCTACAGAAAAAGAAATAACTCTTCTGAAGGAATTTGAACCGGAAGTTTTTGCTGTACCTGCCGATACAGGTAATAGTTCTGAAGAGAATAAATCTGCTTTTAAAGAAGAATTCAGCAATATTATGAATAATAACAGGGGACAGGCCGGCATATTATCAAGAATTTTTCAGACCTTCGGTCTTTATGGTCTTGCATCTGTTTTTACCCGGCATACTAAAAATAGATAGGAGGGGTAACTTATGAAAAACAGATTGTATTTTTCGTTTGTTTCTGGTATTTTTCTTCTTTTTATTATCTCTTCTTTATTCCTGATAAATATAGAAGTAGCAGAGGCCCAGGAAGGCAGTTCAGGCAAAAATCCTTTACTCTTCAATTTCCCTAAAATAGACGTAAATATAAACGGAGGAAAAGGTGGAGAAGAAAAAAGAGGAGAAGCTATAATTCCGAAAGATACGGGAGTCGCTCTGCCTTTTCAGATACTGGCAGGACTCAGCATACTGACACTGGCGCCATACCTTTTAATAATGATGACTTCCTTTATAAGGGTAGCCATTGTACTGTCCTTTATAAGAAGTGCTCTCGGAACCCAGCAGGTACCTCCCACACAGGTATTGATGGGACTCGCCATTTTTCTTACTTTTTTTATAATGGCTCCTGTGGGAAACAAGGTGAATACCGAAGCATTACAGCCTTTTATGGATGGCAAAATACAGACAGAGGAATTTGTAAATAAAGCCCTCGGACCTGTAAGAGATTTCATGTTCAGACAGGTAAGAGAAAAAGATCTTGTTCTTTTTATTAAACTTGCCCAGATGAAAAAACCCAAAACAAAAGATGATGTACCCATACATGTTCTCATACCTGCTTTTATGATCAGTGAAATTAAAACTGCTTTTGAGATAGGATTTGCTATTTATATCCCGTTCCTTGTCGTAGATATGGTTGTATCATCGATTCTTATGTCTATGGGTATGTTTATGCTCTCGCCTATGACTATTTCCATGCCATTTAAATTACTGCTCTTTGTCATGGTAGACGGCTGGGGCATTATTATCGAAAGTCTTGTTAAAAGTTTTAAATAGTGAAAAGTGAAAAGTGAAAAAAAAGATTTAACTTACTATTCACTATTCACTACTCACTTTTCACTAATTAAAGGTTTACAAAAAACCTTGAAAAATGGTATAATAACGCAGAGGTGAATTTTATGAACTGGCATAAAAAAAGAATTTATTTTCTTCTGAATGTTCTGTTCATACTTTTTATATTCTCCTGTAATCTCTGTGAGGCAAAACTTACGGAAAGAGAAGTTATGGCTATGGGAGGAAGAGCTCTTTTTATGATTTTTTTACTCTCTGCTCCTATGTTGTTTTCTGCAGTAGCTCTGGGCCTTGTTGTTGCCATACTTCAGGCTGTTACATCTGTTCAGGAACAAACCCTTGGTTTTGTACCAAAACTGCTTATAACCTTTGTAATGCTTTTTGTTTTCGGTCCGTGGATATCGTCAAGTATGATAAGTTTTACCAGGGAAACGTGGATGAGAATAGAACTGATAGGTAAAGCAAAATAAAGGAGCATATTTATGACTATTGAATGGATTGCAACGGTAGCAAAAGAAGCTCTGGCATTAATAATTCATCTTGCATGGCCCATGCTTGCCGCTGCAGTTCTGGTAGGTATTATAATAGCCGTTTTTCAGGCAGCTACACAGGTGCAGGAACAGAGCCTTTCCTTTGTGCCTAAAATACTTGCTACCTTTTATGTTGTTTACCAGAGAGGCCCATATCTCGGTCAGAAAATAAGAGCTTTTCTCCATGCCCGTCTCGAAGATGTGCCATGGATTGCTACAAGCTACAAAAATTCTGTACCTCATATTGTCTGGGCCTATACAATACCGGAAGTAAAGGTTACGGAAAGAGAAATCCTGTTTATAGGAGGTAAGGCTCTTTATATGATTTATCTTTTATCTGCTCCTATGCTCTTTATAGCTCTCGGAGTAGGACTTATCGTTTCAGTGCTTCAGGCAGTCAGTTCTGTACAGGAACAGACACTGGGGTTTGTTCCAAAACTGCTTGTAACCTTTGGTGCTCTTATGGTATTTGGTCCCTGGATATCCTCTACAATGATGACTTTTACTATAGAAACATGGCAGCAAATAGCTATTATAGGAAGCAGATAACAGGAGGGATTTATGACAGGCACAGAGGCTCTTGAACCCAGCATAGTAGCCATTGAACTGTGGGCATTGACTGTGGCCAGATGTATGGGGATTGGTCTTCAGGCACCTATATTCGGTAGCAGACATATAACCATGAGAGCCAGAGTCGGTTCTGTTATAGTTATTGCTACTGCTCTTTATCCTACGTTGCCTATGCCTCAGGGGTTTACTGCAAATGTTCCACAGCATCTGGGAATTATATTCAGTAATATTATGGTAGGCCTTATTGTAGGGTTTGCTGCAAGTCTGACCATGTATACAATACAGTTTGCAGGAGAACTGGTAGATACCCAGCTCGGCCTGAGTACTGCTGCATCTTTTGACCCGTCTGCCGGCGGAACGGTTAACATGATAAGAAGATTTAAATTTTATCTTGCCATGATGGTTTATTTGATTATAAACGGTCATCACAGTCTTATCATTGCAATCTACAGAAGTTTTCAGGCTGTTCCGGCAGATGCTATGTTTGTACCAAGAGGAGCCCTTATAGCAGATTTTGTCTCCATGACAAATGATATGCTCTTACTTGGTGTTCAGATAGCTTCTCCATGTATGGCAGCACTCTATATAGTTCAGATGGCTCTCGGACTTGTGGCAAGAGCAGCACCTCAGATGAATGTATTTATGCTCTCTTTCCCTATTAATATACTGGTAGGGACTACAGTTCTTTCTGCTGCTATTCCTTATATAGCCAAAAAGCTTATTTTTATTTTTGATGATAATTATATGAGTATATTAAAAATGCTATTATTAATGAAACCAGGGGGGTGATTTTTGTGGCAGAGTCGGATCAGACTGAAGAACCATCTGACCATAAGTTACAGGAAGCAAGAAAAAAAGGACAGGTATGCAAGGGGCAGGATTTCCCTACAGCTATATTATTAGTTGTGACTGCGGCCATGTTACATGTGATGGGTAAGACCTATTTCTGGAAAATTTCAGAGTTTGCTGACCACGTCTACAGGGGATTACCGGGATTCCATATCAATATCTTTGATTGTGATCATTATTCAAAACTGGTTCTCAGTATGTTTTTAACCATGATCATTCCGCTGCTTGCAGTGGTCTTTATTGCTGCTATTGCCGGTAATCTTGCCCAGATAGGGTTTATATTTACCATGGAGCCTATTTCTCCAAAGGTGAGTAAGATAAATCCTTTTGCAGGCTTCAAGAAAATCTTCTCAATGAAGACTGTATTTACGCTTGTACAGAATATATTAAAAGTAGGAGCGACAGGTATTATTGCCTATATGATTGTAAAAAAAGCCATACCTGTTGTCTGTACTGCTGTCAACTGGGATATAAACAATACGGTTCATTATGTTAAACAGACTGCTGTGCAGCTTTTCAGCCAGATTATAATAGTTTCCTTTGTCCTTGCCGGTGTTGATTATATGATTCAGAAACACCAGTTTATGAAGGATATGAGAATGTCTTTTAAAGAACTCAAGGATGAATATAAGGAAACTGAAGGTAATCCTGAAATTAAAGGCAAACAGAAGCAAATTGCAAGACAGATGGCAATGGGGGGCATGATGCAGGCAGTGCCTGAATCTGATGCTGTTGTCACAAATCCTACCGAGTTTGCTGTGGCAATTAAATATGATCCTGCTGCCATGCAGGCGCCGCAGGTTATTGCAAAAGGTAAAAGACTTATTGCTCTTCAGATAAAATCTATAGCCGAAGAAAATGAGATATTTATTTATGAAAATGTAGACCTTGCCCAGACTATGTTTAAAGCATGCAAGGTCGGTCAGACAGTACCTGTAGAACTTTATACTGCAGTCGCAGAAGTTCTTGCCTATGTTTATAAACAGAAGAAAAAACAGGAAATGGCAAGGATGAGAAGGATGGGAGTCAGAGGCGGATCCCCTGCAGGAGCTATGAGAAGGAATTTTTAATAGACTGTGTCAGATATTCTGTGTAAATTTGCATGTTTAATAACGGATATGGAATGTGTGACATTAAAAAAAATCATGGATAACACTCCGCGTCACGCGTAACGCGTCACGCGTCACGGTAATAAAGGAGGGAATTTTATGCCTGCTGGTGGCGGCGGTGCTATAGGTGTCATTCAAAAAATAGGACGGTCTTCAGACCTTGTAACTGCTGTTCTTTTGATTATGATTATAGCTCTTATTATAATCAAAATACCGCCCTTTTTCCTGGATGTTCTTCTCGTCGTAAATATATCCATGTCCATAGTAACTCTTATGATTTCCATATTTATAAGAGAACCTCTCCAGTTCGCAGTTTTCCCTACCTTACTGCTTGTAGCAACACTCTTCAGAGTTTCTCTTGATATTTCTACTCTTCGTCTTATACTCCTTGACGGACACAGAGGAGCAAATGGTGTGGGCCATGTTGTTGTTGCTTTCGGTGAAGTGGCTATGGGAGGAGACCTTATCGTAGGTCTTATCATATTTATAGTCATTATTGTAGTTAACTTTATGGTTATTACAAGCGGTGCAGAACGTATTGCCCAGGTCGGTGCCCGTTTTACCCTGGATGCTATGCCCGGTAAACAGATGGCCATAGATGCAGATTTGAATGCAGGTCTTATTGATCCTGATACTGCAAAGGAAAGGCGAAGCTCTGTCTCAAGGGAAGCAGATTTCTACGGTGCTATGGACGGCGCAGGTAAGTTTGTTAAAGGAGATGCCATAGCCTCTGTTATCATTATTGTTATTGCCATTATAGGCGGTATCCTTATGGGTGTGCTGAGACAGGGTATGACAGCAGGTGAAGCCCTTGTTCAGTATGCAACGCTTTCCGTAGGAAACGGTCTTATTACAACATTGCCTGCATTCCTTATGTCGACTGCTATGGGTATGGTTGTATCCCGTGCCGCATCAGATGCCAACCTGGGTGCAGATGTGTTCAAGCAGGTTACCGCACAGCCCAAAGCTCTTCTTGTTGCAGGCGGATTTATGCTTGTCTTCTTTATTCTGGGTATTACAGGCATACTGCCTTTACCTCCGGTACCGTTTTTACTCCTTGGTGCTGCGGCTATTGTAGTCGGCTGGATTCTGAGTAAACATCAGGGTGAAATTGATATAAGTACGCCTGATGCGGGAGGAGGAGGCGGCCCTGCCACTCCGGAACAGGCAGCAGAACAGCAGATAGCAGAGACAAAGGCAGAAGATGAAGAAGTCAAGAAAAAACCTGAAAATGTTGTACAGTTAATGGCAGTCGATCCCATTTCTCTTGAAGTGGGACGCGGCCTTCTGGCACTGGTCGATCCTAACCAGGGGGCAAAACTGCTCGATCGTGTTACTTCCATAAGAAGGCATATAGCTCTTGAAATGGGAATTGTAGTTCCGGGAGTTCGTTTCAGAGATAATTTACAGTTAAAACCCAATGGTTATGTGGTGAAAATCAAGGATATAGAAGTAGCCGCCGGAGAAGTTATAATAAACAAGTTCCTTGCCATAGGTCCTGAAAACCATTTAAAATCACTTAAAGGCCCGAGATGTTTCGACCCTACCTATGGTATGCCTGCAGTGTGGATTACGGCAGATCAGCGCGGTGAAGCAGAACGTGTCGGATGTATGATCTTCGACCCGGTCAGTGTTATGGCAACACAGATTACAGAAGTCATACGTACCCATGGCGGTGAACTGTTAGGACGTCAGGAAGTGGCAGCTCTGTTAGAAACAGTTAAAAAGAGCCATCCTGCAGTCGTGAAAGAAGTTTATCCCGATCTGTTTACACTGGGCGAAATCCAGAAAGTTCTTCAAAACCTTGTGAAAGAAAAGATTTCCATCAGGGATCTCGTAACAGTTCTGGAAACCCTTGGAGACTATGCTCATATTACAAAAGATACGGATATGTTAACAGAATATGTCCGTCAGTCCATGTGCCGTGTTATATGCAGAGAATACCAGAATAATGAAGGTACTGTAACGGTTATAACACTCGATCCGGAACTTGAAAATATTATAGCAGGGGCAGTACAGCGTACTGAATTTGGTTCATTCCTCACGCTTGATCCCAATACAGGTCAGGTAATACTTACTGCTCTCGGAGAACAGATACAGTCACTTATGGATAAAGGTATGCAGCCCATAGTATTATGTTCTCCCCAGGTAAGACTTTATTTGAGAAGGCTTACCGAAAGGCCTTTCCCGAATTTAGTGGTTCTTTCCTATAATGAAATAGCTCCGAAAGTAAATGTAAATTCCGTAGGGCTTGTTACGTTACCTATGGGGTAGGTTATATGTAGAGACGTTTTATTAAAACGTCTCTACATATGTTTCAGCTTTTCTCCTATAGAAATCATCAATTCATTGCCTGAAACAGCATTTTTCTTACTGGAAAAAGAATAGGTGGGATCTTCCGTATCCATAAATTTAATAATTTCTTCTACACTGCTGTGAAAGCAATTCAGCATTTTTAAAAAATCCTGATTTAAAGATTTTATTTCTCTATCCTGTATTTTTGAAGCAATCTCTTTATGTTCTGCCTCATCGTTTTTTATAGTCCTGAGTATTTCTTCCAGTATGGTTTTATTTTTATTAAACTGTTTTTCCATATCTTCTCTGTCTTCTTCCCAGAGAGATAGCATGTGTTCTCTTAATGATGATATATACTGATAAAAACTTCGCCCGTCCTGAACCGGTTCGATTTTCTCTTTACATATTTCTTCTTCCGTTTCCCTTTCCGTTTCTTCGTCAGGGTAAAATCCTTCCGGCTCTATTTCTTCTGAAGTCTTATCCGAAAGTTCTATAAGATCTATTTCATCATCCAGTTCAAAATTAATATCGTCATTTTCCCACGTTTCTTCTTCGTTCATATCAGGCGTTAAAATATTTTCTATTTCTTCATCAGATATAATATCGTCAAGTTCTTCTTCCAGTTCAGACATTACTACTTTTATGCCTGTACCGTTTTTATTTCCTGACGTGATCTGTTTCTTTTCCTCTGATTTTTCCGGATTTTTTTCCAGTTTTTTGAAGTATTCGTCAACGCTGTTGTATATTTCTGTTTCTGTAAATTCTTCTTCTCCGTATATTTCCTCTACCGCTTCTTTTACCGCTTCCTTTACTGCTTCCTTATCTTTTTTTTCATCTTCTCCGAGTACTTCATTTAAAATTTCTTCCACTAAATCCTGTAACATAATTGTCCTCCTGCTCTTTGAGGATATTTTGATTATCTTACTGATCCGAGCATAAGCATTTAATAAATGTCTTCCTCCTGTCACGCGTCACGCGTTACGCGTCACGAAAGTTTATATGTATTATTTATGCTCACCTCAGTATTGTAAAATATATGTTACATTATATTATATTTCTATATATGAGGCAAGTTTTTTTATTTAAACCGGTGAAGAGTGATACCATTTAGCTATCAACTTGTGTATTATTTATGCTCGCCTCAGTAACTATTCACTCCTTAATTACAACTTTTTTACCTGCAGGGAAGGACTTTTTAGTATTTTATAGAACACTATTATTATCTTAAGGGGGATAATTTTATCCGGGAAAGGAGAGGGCAGTTGTGTCATCTAAAGAAATAAACTCTCAATCTGAAGAAATATCAAAAAAGAAAGCAGAACCTTCTGAACACATGGCAGAATCCCGTGAAAATGAAATAAAAAGAATAGGAATAATACAGCATCTGAAAAGAGCAGGAGAAAGATTAAAGGAGCTTTATGAAAAGTCTGACATGGAAGAAGAGAAAAAAGATGAGCTGTATATGCAGTATATTGAGCTTTTAAATAAAGACATTGAAATGATCGAAGAACAGAAAAAGGTATATGATGAAGAGCTTCCTGAAAATGTAGCGAGTATTACCAGACCTATTGATGAAAATATGGTAAAGGTTATGACAAAATGCCTTTCTGCAATAGATAATTATATTGAATTTATAGAAGAAAAAGAAAACATTGATTTAATTGTAAATTCTTTTGAAATTTTAGATGAAACCTCTTATCTTCTGGATGAAACAGAAGATATGTTAAGGGTAGTACTTGAATCTGTAGAGACCAAAGGCGGAGTTATCGGAGAAGCATGAGAAGGATAATAAAATTATTATACCGAATAACAGGTTGATTTTTTTTTAACGACAGCAACTATAATGAAGTCTGTTATATCATTTAATGAAAGGCAGGTGAATATCTGGTCTTTGAAAAAGAGTTCTCAGACCAGATTGTAATGGAAGGTTTGGATGTTCATATCGGTTTAACTCCAGAAGAAATGATGACGATTTTTAATCGTATGTATCTGGAAGTATGGAATTATAGCAAAGAAAAAATTAACTGGGAAGAAGAGGATATTACAAGATTACTTCTTGAAGTCTTTGAAGTGGTTATCACCGCCGTAAGAGATGGTGTCATGCTTACTATGTTTGAAAATAATGAAAAAATATATTATGATTTAAAGCAGGCAGGTATAGAAGTAAAGAGATCCGATTATTCTGTCTTTCAAAAAGAATCCGAAGAAGGAGAAAGACCATCAGGAGTGAATGCAGAAGCTTAGGAGTTGGCAGGAAATAACTACATAATATTTACAGTTGATATCGTGACGCGTAACGGGTGACGCGAGAATACTAATCGTTTTAATAATTTGCCAGAGTTATTTTTTATACACTCTTTTACCCTGATCTGTATCTGACCTCCTGAGTATACATAAATCTCATAGAGAAAAAGTTAAAAAGTTAACAAAATTTTAACAAAGAGACTCTTTTTAAAAATATTATTTATGTTATACTTATAAATAATAGATAATATTTAATCTCTCAATCAAGAGGAGGAAGAAACATGATACCAACAGGAATAAATCAGTTCCAGCAGAAAGCTGAATTGAACGCAAAGATGGTTGGTTTTGATAGACAGGCCAGAAAAAGTGAAGCAGAACTTAATACAGAACAAAATGATCAGGTAAGTCTTGGTT
>JBEHWO010000243.1:0-10369 GCA_040217695.1 Vulcanimicrobiota bacterium
ATTTCAAAAGATGAACTGCTTGTTCTGGTTCATAAAGCAAAAGAACTTTATAAACTCAGGACACAGAACCAGGCCTATTTTCAGGAAATTACAAAAGTAAAAGATTATGCTGATATAGAAATGGAAAGCCTGAAGATATTCATAAAAGGTATGGAAGAAGAGGTAGTCGACCTCTATGAAAAGTTGAGGAAAAGTTATTCCTTTATAAAAAAATTGGATCCTTCTTCACTCTCACAGGAGTTAAGTAAGGAATTAAAGGACTTACTTGAAAGTTTTGACGATGGAATAGAAAGGTTTTGAAAAATGATTAAATATATCGGTCTTATAATGTTTTTTATAATTGCTTTATACGGTGTTTCATTTGCCCAGGATTCAGAAAAAGATATAAAAGCTACGGCTGAGAAATATCTGGATAATCTGCTGGCAGGTATAAAGGAGAATAATTACGAGAAATATTCCCGTGATTTCAACGGGGACCTCAAAAAGAGCCTTACAAAAGATTATCTTACTACAGTAAAAACCAATATGGAACAGAACTTTGGCAATTATAAATCGCGTCAGTATCTCGGTCTGTTAAGAAAAGGTCAGAGAATTTTAGTGTTATGGAAAGCTGCTTTTGACGGAACAAAAAATGATGTACTTATACAGCTTTTTTTAACTAAAAAAGACAATAAATATCAGATAACAGGTGTGTTATTTGGTTAAATACAAATTCAGTGTAAGGTGAGCATTTAGTCGTGACGCTTTACGCGTCACGTGAGGGGACAAAATCACAGATTATCCGGTGTCGTATTTATCGCTGTCAGCACTTAGATCCTATCCGAAAAGTCATCAAATACCTTCCGGGGGGTGAGACTTTTTCGAAAAATCTATAATCCTCGTGCAAAAAACTGTTCTTACAGACTACTACGATATTACAGTTATTTACTGTGGTGAGCATAAATAATACATATCTGCTCTCGTGACGCGTAACGCGTAACGCGTGCCGGGAGGAAGACTCTTATTACATGCTTATGCTCATGTCAGCAATTTACAAATTACTGTTAATACGGTATATCTTCTGTCCTTCGTAGACTTCGTTGCTTCAGAGCCTCCCCCCCGGAAGGGTGTACAATAAATATTACTTTTCGGATAGGTTCTTACCGGTCACCGGTCACTGTCTACTGATCACCGGTCACTGAAATTAGCCTCCGAAATGAATACATTCTTTTTCTATTCCTGCCAGGGCTTCCATAAGACTTTCAGAAAGAGTCGGATGAGGATATACTGTTTTTAATGCTTCTTTTGCACTTAATCCCTGGCTGATAATAGTTGCCGCACCGCCTATGAGTTCAGTCGCTCTGGCGCCTATTATATGGATACCCAGAATTTTATGATCCTCTTCTTTTGCAATAATCTTTACAAAACCATCTGTTTCTCCGATACATCCTGCTTTACCGTTTGCAGCAAAAGGAAATCTGCTTTTTATACACTTTATACCCAGTTCTGTGGCTTTCTGTTCTGTCATACCCACACTTGCCACTTCCGGACTCGTATATATACATCCCGGGATCAGATTATAATCTATCATGGTTTTTTTATGACCGCAGGCATTTTCAGCAGCTACCAGAGCCTGGGCACTCGCCACATGAGCAAGGAGTTTTTTACCTGTAATATCACCTATGGCGTAAATACCTTCTACGGACGTCCTCATTGTTTCATCAACAGTAACTGCTTCTCTTTCAAATGTTATACCTGCTCCTTCAAATCCCAGATTTCTCGTATTTAATTTTCTTCCGAGAGACACAAGCATTTTTTTTGCTTTTATGACTTTTCCGCCTTCAATATGTGCTTCTATTTCTTCACCATCTTTTACTTCCAGTATTTTTGCACCGGTCATGATTTTTATGCCCTGTTTCTGCATAAAGGTCTGTAAAAATCTGCTTATCTGTATATCTTCAGTGGGAACTATATTTTTCATCATTTCTACAACCGTAACGTCAGAGCCGAAGGTTTTAAATATTACGGCCCATTCGCATCCAAGATAACCGCCGCCTGCTATGATTATACTTTCCGGCATTTCTGTCATGGTAAGTGCATCATCACTTGTAATACTTTTCTTAGAATTAAATATACCGGGAATAAGTGGTTCTGAGCCTGTGGCAAGAATTATTTTATTGCTTTTTACAGTTTCCTGCCCTGTCACTTCTATTTCATTTTTATTAAGTAATATTCCTCTCCCTTTTACAAGTGTTATTTTCCTGTCTTTTATGAGCTTTAATATACCGTTTCTCAGGTTTTCTACTACTCTGTTTTTTCGTTCGATTATTCGGGAAAAATTGAATGTTACATTGTCGGCTTTAAGGCCGAATTCTTCTGCCTTTACCATATGTCTGTAAAGATCGGCACTGGCAAGTATTGCTTTTGTAGGGATACAACCTCTGTTAAGACATGTGCCTCCTACTTCTCTTTCTTCAATCAAACATACATTTGACCCCAGTTGTGCCGCTCTTATGGCAGCAACATATCCGCCGGGACCTCCTCCGAGAACTGTTAAATCATACATAAAAATGCTCCTTTTATATGATAATCGTGACGCGTGACGCGTGACGCGTGACGCGAGTAGTGCCTGTAATATGTTATGAAATACACTATATATAAAATTCGGAGAAAATTCAAGTCTTTTTATAAACTACCATGACCGGGTGGTCACAATGAAGAATGAGAACGTGTTCCTCTTTTCACCTTTCACAATTTTTATATAAATTTCTAAAAGAGCAATTTTGAGCAAGAATTTTTTTGAAGATATGTTATAATAATATATCAGTGAAAAGTGAATAGTGCAAAAATAGGACATTACTCACTATTCACTTTTCACTACTCACTTTTCACTATATTTGGTAAAGAAGAGAGAAAATGAATAAAAGTCAGCTTTGCTGGACATGGAGTAAAATCCGGCATAAAAAAATAAATGATAAAGATGAAAAAGAACCGGGTTATCCTTACATCGACAAAACAAACAGGATAATCGGTCTTAAATTTTTCGATAGCTCCTATCCCGTAAATAGAGGAACTTTATTCATCAAATGTGTTCTTAACGGTATGGAAACATTTGAAACGGAAAAGGGTACCTTCCCTGTAGAAAAAAATCACTATTTAATATTAAATGACGAATGCAAATATACATCACGTATCAATCCGTCTCATGACGTAGAATCTTTTTGTATATCCTTTGTAAAACCTTTTGTGGAAGATGTAGCCAGGAGTATAATGGTGCCTGGCGAAAAACTTCTGGATGAGCCGGAACGTTCTTCTGTATATCCTGCATTTAATGAGAAATTATACAGTCAGGATGATATAATCACGGAATTGATACAGAATCTCAAATGTACCTCCGACTGTGAAAATAATTTAACTCAGGCCTATCTGGAAGAATTATTTTATAAATTGCTGGAACGGATATTAATCTTAAATTTAGATAAAAAAACTGAAGGCATAAGCACTTTAAAAAAAGTGCCCCGTATCGAAATACTGGAAAGGCTTAACCTTGCAAGAGAATTTATGCATTCCAATATTGACAGGCCGATTAATCTGAGTCAAATTGCCAGTAACGCTTACCTTTCAACCTATCATTTTCTCCGTTTATTTAAAGAGGTATTCGGTGAAACTCCCAGACAGTATTTAATTCGGAACAGACTGGAAAGAGCCAGAAAACTTCTCCTCCATACAGAACTTTCAGTTACTGATATTTCCCTTGAAATAGGTTTTGAAAGTATCAGCCATTTTACCCGTCTTTTCAACCGCCGTTTCGGAAGTTCTCCCGGAAAATTCCGCCAGTCTCTACAGAGCAGATAAATATGCGAATACTTTATTACTGCCCCGGTGGCGGCACAGGTCATATAGTAAGAGGTTATTCTATTCTCAGAGAATTAAAAGAAATACATGAACTTTTTGTTATAGCCTCTACACCATTTGTTTCTATCTTAAATAATTCCGGCATAAGTGTTTTTAAGATTCCGGGAGAACATGAGAACAGCCTTGATAATTCCATAATCATAAAAAATATTATTGATTTTATAAAGCCGGAACTGATAATTGTAGATACTTTTTATTACGGTTATTACGGTGAGCTTCTTCATTATCTACAGTCAAAATCTTTAAAGAAAATATTTATATTCAGATACAGGCAGGATGAAATCAGCCATCCTGATCTGACCTGTTATGATCTTGTTATTATTCCTGAACCGCCCGGTTCAAGGCCATTACCGGAAGAAAATCATAATTTTATAAGGGCCGGCTATATAGTCTGCAGAAAACCCGATGAATTAAAGCCGGCAGATGAAGCACTTTTATATCTCAGAGTCTCTTCTCCCGGTAAAAAAATAATCCTCGTTATGCACAGCGGATACGGTCATGAAGGGGAAAATCTTTTTTATATGGCATCACAGGCTGTTTCAGAGTTGAAAAGAGAAGACCTTATAGTGAGATTTGCCTCTATGAAACCTTTAATCAATCCGAAACTTTCACCCTGTCATATAAATTATTTTCCTGTTGTAGAATTGCTAAAACCTGTGGATATTGTTATATCGGGAGGTGGCTATAATACGTACCATGAAATCTCAATGGCAGGAAAGAACAGAATTTTAACAGCCTTTGACAGAAAAATCGATGACCAGTCAGTGAGGATTTCCTCTGAAAAATATATCTTTACCGATAGAAAAAGCCTGAAAGAGTGTTTGTCTGCAGCTCTTAAAGATGAGTCTCATTCTTTACCTGTTCCTGAGCTTTATAACGGTTCCTCTATGGTTGCAGGGTTAATAGAAGAATTTTAAGCAGGAATTATTGTAAATTTAGACGAATAAAATTTAACAAAAAGGAAAGGAGATTTTATGTTGAAGAAACTTTTAATCACATTACTTGTAATTTTTGTAATGTCAGTCCGGGCAATGGCTGAATTGACTGAACTGCCGGAACCGGCAGGCAATATTGCTATAGTTACCCATAATGATATGATTTATTTTATAGGAGGAAATGATGAAAATATTGCTAAAAAATCATTTTATTCCTATTCTCTGAAAACGGAAAAATGGGAAAAACTTCCCGATATGAATGAAGGAAGACTGGGACACTGTGCTCTTTACTATAAGGATTCTATTTACGTCTTCGGAGGTATAGGGAATGTTAAAGATTCCCCTGTAATATTAAGTTCCGTTGAGGTTTTCGATATAAATAAAGGTGTATGGCGTAAAGAAAAAGATATGATTCAGAAAAGGGCAAGATTTGCCATGACCTCAAAAGGGAATAAGGTTTATTTCTTCGGTGGTTTGAAGGATAAAACCGGAAGTACTGATTCGGTAGAAGAATTTGATCTGGAAACCGGTAAGTGGGAAGGTAAAGAAGATCTTCCCGGAGCCATGAACAGAATGTCTGCAGTAACGTTACAGGACGGTTTTATCTATGTTATCGGAGGAGAGAATGGAGAGGGAGATACAGTTAACAGTGTATATAAATATGACCCGTCGACAGATAAATATACGGAAATAAGTCCTCTTAAACATGCAAGAAAAAATTTCGGCGCAATTTCTGTAGATAACAGAATAATAGTAACAGGCGGCTGGGATGTAAAAAACGGCCAGAAGATTTTCCTTAAATCTACAGAAATATTTAATCCTTATACATCCGTATGGGAAGAAGGTCCGTCATTGAAAGAAGGCCGTGATGCCACAAGAATTATCATTTTAAATGGGGAATTTGTAGCATTTGGAGGCTATAACGGCTCGGTACTGTCTTCTATAGAAAGTCACAGACTCCCGTTTTTTTCATCTTCCTGGAGAATCGATGAACCTCTGAGATTCCATCTTGCTTACCTTCCTTCGAAAGAATCGGCAAATGAAAATGCTGAAACTGTGAAATCTCTGGGATATACCGGAGATTATCGTCCCGATATTGATAATATAATTTACAGAAATATATATAATCTCGGATTCCCTCTTACTGATATAGAAGACAGTGACAAATATAAACTTTACCTGAAATTATTTGAATTTCCGTCATGTTTCAATGTGACAGAATCTACTTTGCCTTTAACAGACAGTCATCTTATGAATAAACTTGACCACAGTGAAATTTTATATAAATTTTTATCTGACCCTCAGAATGTGGCAGTAAAGATGGAATATATAGAAAAAGCCGATAAGGAATTTTCCCCTTCCAGTCCTTACCCTTCATTTAAAGTTTTAAAAGAGGGACAGAAAGAATTTAATGAACATATTAATTTTATGTCTCTTTATGTCACTCCTCTTCAGAAAAAAGAAGGTCTTTCCGATGATGAAAAAGAAAACTGGAGCGCCCAGGGAGTGGTGGCTTTTCACAGAGAACTGCTCAATATATACAGAAAAAATCTGAAAGAAATTTCCGGTATTGACGGAGATAACTATTATTATTTTCTGCAGAAATCCGATAATAAAAGCAGTGTAATTATTAAACTTCCCAGGAATCCCATGGTTTTTACTGACTGGCGTCATAATGATATGCCTGCAGATCCCGGGCATATGTTTTTAAGCGGACTTCTGCTTATATACAGAACTGAATATATAAACCGGAATAGCAGTAATATAGAAAAAGAGACAGTGGAATCAGATGATTTCTTTAAAAATTTCTGTAAAGAAAAAGCCACTGTTTTTGAAGTCGGTTCTGTAGTGAGAATTTAACGGGCAGTTCCTGATAAATGGCAGTTAAATAACTGTCACAAATATATTAATCGTGACGCGTAACGCGTAACGCGTGACGGGAAGAATAATTTTTCATTCTTCGTTGTGACCGGACGGCCATGGCCGTTAGTGAGAAGTGATTGTTCACTTCTCACTTTTTATATATTTTCTGACAGGCTCTTACTCAGGATAAATGAAAATTTCCAAAAAACTAAAGGGAAACACTTTAATCTGTCAAATTGTATTTATAGATATAAATTTTATAAAAACAAGTGTATTACAATCTAAATGGTCGCCGGGTCGTCACGCGTTACGCGTCACGCGTCACGATTGTTATGAAAGTAACCGGCTTTCTTAAGAGTGACCGGTGCAATAAAGGAGTCTGATGCTTATGAATGAAATAAAATCTTTAAAAGAAAACTGGCATAATGAGACATTTGAACAGGTTTTGTCTTATTTTAAAACTGATATAAACGGTCTTTCTGAAAAAGATGCCAGAGAGCGTCTTCACGAATTCGGAGCAAATGAACTGGAGGAAAAAAAGAAGGAATCCATCCTTATGCTGCTTCTTGAGCAGTTCAAGGATTTTTTAATTATTGTGCTGGCAGTAGCAGCAGTTATTTCCGGTATTAAAGGTGACTGGGTTGAGGCGCTTACTATTATCATAATAGTAATTCTTGCAGGTCTTATGGGATTTATTCAGGAATATCAGGCAGGAAAAGCCATTGAAAAACTCAGGAAAATGGCGGCTCCTCATGCCACCGTAATAAGAGGAGGAGAAGAACAGGTTATACCTTCAAGAGAGATTGTACCGGGAGATATATGTTTGATTAAAACAGGCGATATGATACCGGCAGATGCAAGGCTTGTAGAGGCAACAAATCTTAAAATAAATGAAGCGCCTCTTACGGGAGAATCCTCTGCCGTAGCAAAATTTATTGAGCCTGTGGAAAATAAAGAGACATCCCTGGGAGACAGGAAAAATATGGTTTATACAGGTACAAGCGCCACTTACGGAAGAGGTAAAGCCGTTGTGGTTGCGACAGGCATGAATACCGAGTTTGGCAGGATTGCAGGACTTCTTCAGAATACTCAGTCAAGAAAAACTCCTCTTCAAAATAATCTGGATCAACTCGGAAAACAGCTTGGTATATTTTCTTTAATTCTTGCCGCCATTATTGCTGCTTTTGGTGTTATCATGGGAAAAGAGATACAGAAAATGTTCATATGGGGAGTTGCTCTTGCTGTGGCCGTTATTCCTGAAGCACTTCCTGCAGTTGTTACCATAAGCCTTGCACTGGGTGTAAGAAGACTTGTAAAAAGGAGGGCTCTTATAAGATCCCTTCCTTCAGTTGAAACACTGGGTGCCACTACAGTTATATGCAGTGATAAAACAGGTACTCTTACACAGGATGCCATGACTGTGAGGAAGATTTATTGCGGCTGTCAGGTAATAACTGTGACAGGAGCAGGATATAATCCGTCAGGAGATTTTTCCATAGAGGAAAAAAAGATTGCTCCTGATGAGGACCTGAAAAAACTTCTTGAAATAGGTGTTTTATGTAATGATACACACTTAAAACAGGAAGAAGGGGAATGGAAAATAATAGGTGATCCTACTGAAGGTGCCCTTGTTGTAATAGCCTGTAAGGGAGGCATAAATTCTGACGAAATAAGAAAAGAAATACCCAGAACAGGTGAAATACCTTTCTCATCGGAAACAAAACGTATGACAACAGCCCACAGATTTTCTGACGGTGAATACGCTTATACTAAAGGTGCACCGGAGATTATTATAGATAGCTGTACTTCTATGTATCAGAAGGGGCAGATAGTAGCTTTGAAGGAACAGGACAGAAAAGAGATTTTAAATACAGGCAGAAAGTTCGGTGAAGAGGCTCTGAGAGTTCTCGCTTTTTCCTTCAAGAAGATTTCCTCTGAAGATAACCTCGAAAGTGCACAGAAAGATATGGTATTTGCAGGAATTGTGGGAATGTTAGATCCTCCCAGACCTGAAGTGAAAGATGCTATAAGAGTCTGTGAACATGCAGGTATAAAACCTGTAATGATTACAGGAGATCATAAAATCACCGCTGTGGCAGTTGCAAAAGAACTGGGACTTATGAAAAATGATAAAGCACTTACAGGTATAGAACTTGATAAACTTTCAGATGAAGAATTTGATAAAACAGTTGAAGATACACAGGTTTATGCCAGAATTTCTCCTTCCCATAAACTTCGTCTTGTAAATGCTTTTATGAATAAAGGACATGTTGTTGCCATGACAGGAGACGGTGTGAATGATGCACCTGCTCTGAAAAAAGCAGATATAGGTGTTGCAATGGGTATTACAGGTACAGATGTAAGCAAGGAAGCATCTGATATGATCCTTACAGATGATAATTTTGCTTCTATCGTTTCTGCCGTGGAAGAAGGTAGAAGTATCTTTGAAAATATAAGAAAATACCTGGTTTTTTTACTCAGTGGAAACATGGGAACAGTGTTTGCCATGATAATCTCTATTCTCCTGTTCAGAGATTTTCCTCTTGTGGCAGTGCAGATTTTATTTATCAACTTTATTATGGACGGTCTTATGGCTATTGCTCTTGGCGTGGAACCTCCTGAACCGGGAATTATGGATAGACCTCCCAGAAATTTGAAAGAAGGGATTTTAAATAAAAAATCTCTCCTTTATATAGGAGCAGTAGGATTATGGATGTCTCTTGCCACTATAGGCGTTTATCGTTATGCAATAGTTTCTCCCATTGTAGATGATGACCTTGCCAAAACAATGTTTTTTGTTACTTTAATAGTATCACGTCTTTTCAACGGGTTTAATTGCAGATCTTTAAATGAATCTATTTTTCGTACAGGTCTCACAGGTAATAAATGGTTAATTGCAAGTGCCGGTATCTCAATGGGTCTTACTATGATAGTTCTCTATTATCATCTTTTTCATGAGCCCTTTGAAACAAAACCTCTTGATACATATCAATGGGCTATAGTAGTGTCGTTTGCCTTTACGGTAATGGTATTTGGAGAGATTATAAAATTTATTTCCAGGAAGATTTTCTCATGATATTGTTATAGTGTATTTTGTAATTTAGGAGTCTGTAAACATTATGAACGCTTTACCTATAATTATTGGTTCTTTATGTATCTTCGCTCTTGCCTACAGGTTTTATGCAAGTTTTATAGCAGCAAAAGTACTTGTACTGAATGATAAAATACCAACTCCGGCTCATGCTATGGGTGATGGACAGAATTATTTTCCCACTAACAAATGGGTTCTTTTCGGACATCATTTTGCTGCCATAGCAGGTGCGGGACCTCTCATAGGGCCTGTTCTTGCAGCGCAATTCGGTTATCTTCCGGGATTAATCTGGATACTTATCGGTTCTGTTCTTGCAGGAGCGGTGCATGATCTGGTAGTGTTAGTTGCTTCCATAAGGCATAAAGGCAAATCTCTGGCAGAAATAGCAGGGGAAGAAGTGGGATTTTTGTCAGGCATTACGACTGCAATTGCCGTTATATTTATCATTGTTATAGCCCTTGCAGGCCTTGGCCTTGCCGTGGTAAATTCGCTGAAGGAAAGTTCGTGGGGGGTCTTTACCATTGGTTGTTCCATACCTATAGCTTTATTTATGGGCCTTTATATGTATCGTTTCAGAAAAGGTAAA
>JBEHWO010000244.1:0-10200 GCA_040217695.1 Vulcanimicrobiota bacterium
TGTCTGGGGAGAAGGAGATTTAATACAGGATAAACCATTTATATCAATTAAATATATCTCCGATGTCATGGGAATAAAGTTTGACTGGAATAACAGTACAAAAGAAGCCAGATTCGGCGATACATCTTTCAAATGTGTTCTGAAAAAAGGAATTTCTTTGATTCCGGTAGAAAGACTGGCAGAACATTTCTCCATTCATATGAAAAGAGAAAATAAAAGACTGATAAATATCTATTATCCGGAACTTTCACTGAATGATATATCACTGTCAAAAAAAGCTTTTTTATATCATGGAGAAATATATGTCTCATTAAGGGAATTCGGGAATATAACAGGTATAAAATTCCAGTGGAAGCCTGAAAACAGTGATGCTCTCATAGGAAATAAAAATCTTAAAGCCAGACAATTCGGAGGCACTGCATTTTTACCGCTCTCTTCCCTGGTAAAAACAGGGCTTTTAGAAGTAAAAAGACCTTCAGAAAATTCTATTTTCATGAACCTGACAAAAATAATAATTAATAATAAAATTTTACCGGTAGAAGCCTATAGAGACGGCAGTAATGATGAAATAATGATACTATTTGATGATATTTTAACATCCGGAGCGAGAGGTTTTTTATATAATCCTGAAAGCAAAACTGCCACATTTAACGGTGAAAAGATAAATACAATTCATAGGAAGGAAGGAACGTATATTTCTCTCACTTCACTGAGTCAGTTAAAAGGGTTTCAAATAGATTACGATCGTAATGACCACGTCATAAGAATATTCAGTGAACAATAACTGCTCACAGAAAGGCGAGCCATAAAAAATTATAAAAAAAATACAAATTCCCCTTTACATTTTTTCTAATGTCGTGATATATAATTAACAAAATATAAAATGGTAATGATTAAGGGTTAAAAATTACGGAGGTGTATATAAAATGTTAGCAATTGGCGGTTCTTTTGGTTTTGGAGCAGTTGGAATGCAAAGCTATATGCAGATGGGAATGGGTGGAGGAATATTCTCTGCCGGTTTCATGTCAAGTATGGGTATGTTTGGAGGAATGAGTTCCATGTGTGCCGGTACCGGTGGAATGACTCCATTTATGGGTATGCCCGGCTGCGGTTTCGGAGGCGGCGGAGTAGGTATGGCAGGAGGAGGATTGGCCAGTGATGCGGATCTGGCTTCACTGAATGCAAGAATAGCAAGAAGAGGAGCTCTTATAAATCAAAAATGTAAAACAGCAAAAATGGGTGGATTTCTTGGGAAACTGCTTGGTTTTGCAGCAGGAGTTGGCATAGCCGCACTTGTTCTGGGCACAGGAGGAGCAGCATTACCTCTTGCTCCATTATTGATGGCAGGAGTAATGGGTTCCGGTGTGGGAAGTCATCTCGGATTTCTCCTTGGCGGCGGCGGAAGCCTTTCAAAAGGAATGGCTCTCTAAGTCTGTTAAAGCAATATATATAAATTGTAATCAATAAAAGACTCTGACTGGAGTCTCTGAGTAAGGTTACTCTAGAAGCCTCCTGCTACAAAGCCGGGGGAGCAGTCATCATAAGCTGTAAAAGGTTTTTACTACACACTACTAAGAAAATAGAAACGATGGTATACCATCGTTTTTTTATTTGTTAAGGAGTATAAATAATTATAAATCAGAAAACAGTTCGGTCTTAAATGGATATCCAACTATCTGAGTCAGTATTTTTTCAATGGGTCTGTTTATACTCATTTCAAAGGCTAAATTATTCGGAAGGAACTGAAAATGTCCTTCTCTCCAGCTTAATATCCTTTTTACAACTTCCTCGCCTTTTCCCCATTTATCTTCTGCATGAACTGCCTTACCCTGTAAAAAAAACAGAGAAGCTTCTTCTCCTGCAAGGTAAAAACTGATTTTACCGCTCTGTCTGGTATTTACAAGGATCTGAAATATATAAAAAGGAGGTATGAAGTTTATATCTCCTGCAAATACAAGCCCTTCTATATAATCAGGAGAAGTATAAACAAGATTCTGGCTTTCTTTTAAAGCATTAGAATAATCATTTCTATCCAGGTAAAGCCTTATGAGTTTTTTTCTTGCTTCAGTATTGGAGGGGTCTTCTTTAATGAGGGATGTGTATCTGTTAAGAGCTTTTTCTTCTTCCAGGTTTTTTTCTCTGGCATTAATTTTAAATTCTTTTGTCTTTTTTCCTTCATTACCGTAACCTCTATGACCGTAATCTCTGGCAAATTCAGATACAGAAAAGGTAGATTCTCTTACATGTTGTTCAGAAGACGGTAAAGAAGGAGGCAGTAATATTCTATTGGTTTCAGTGTGTTCTTCTTTTTTCTTAATAATATATTCGGCATAATTCTTCGGTGTTAAATCTTCTTCTGCTTCAGAGGATAAATCTTCTGACCGTTCCTTAAAATAAACCCATTTAGCACCTTCTTTTTCTTCCCATGGGCCCTTATTTATTTTTACCTCTTCTTTTGGTTGAGAAGGAAAAAATAATTCTTTTAATTTATTGGTAAGGCTTTTAGATTTTTTATGTTGCAAATATTATTCACCGACAAGAAAAATTATGATTGATTAAGATGAAAATCCGTGCTGTATGCCTGTTAATTTGTTTATTGTTTCCTCAATGGCCTGTACTATCCATGGCTGAATTTCCAGTTTTAAAGCTCTGGTAAGGTAAGGAACTGCTTTATTATCACCTAAATTACCAAGAGCTTTTACTACATTATAACGAACTGTATCATCGGGGTCAGAAAGAACATTGATTAAATATTCTACAGCTCTGGGGTCTCCGAGTTCTCCAAGGGCCCATGCCGCATCAATTCGATTTTCTGCAGATGGTGATTTAAGTTCTGATACCAGTTGATCTAAATTTTTCTCCATTGCATTAACACTACCGGTTATAAAAAAAACTGAAACTATTACCGTAAGAAAAAAGAAAATTCCTCTAGCAAAATACACAGACGAATTCCTCCTGATTTTCGAGAAATATTTTATCGAGATGAGCATTATAATATACCTGATAAAAGATCATGAAGAAACAGAGCATTGCAACCTCTATCCGGTAACAATTTAAAAGGTATGGTCACCTCTGTTAAAAGTCTTAAATTAGCCTATTTATTTTACTATACAGGAAAAATTATGTCAAGTTATGTATCTTACAATCCACTGACGAATTGCGTTTTTTTATGATATGGTTACAGAGGACTATTGCTATATATGGAGAAATATATTACTTAAATTTCACATAATAGTTAACATCATAAATATAGTTTTTAAGAATTAACTGCTTCATGATGAGTAACAGGGTATATTCCTGCGGATTACGCATTACGTGGTTGTTAATCAAAAAGAACTGATAGCTAAAATACCTTATAACAGGCGATTATGCAGTTAACTATAACATAATTTGGAGGGTTCTTATGAAAGAAACATTATTCCTTACTGACGCACAGTTAAAATCAGAATTAGAAAGATGCGAATACTGTGAAGAAAAGCCATGCAGATCTGCATGTCCTGCAAACTGTTCTCCCACTGACTTTATTATGGCAGCCAGATTGGGCAACAGGTTTGACATAAAAAGAGCTGCAGCTGAAATACTGACAAACAACCCCCTTGGCGGGATATGCGGCCTTGTATGTCCCGACAGACATTGCAAAAGCGGCTGTGTTCATGCAGGTCTTCACAGACCTATTAATATTCCGGCCATACAGGCATCTATTATTCAGAGGGCGAAAGAAGCCGGTATTATGCCTGAATTTAAAAAGGCAACAAAAAATGGTAAAAAAGTTGCCGTCATAGGATCAGGTCCTGCAGGACTCGGAGCTACTGCAATGCTTTCCGGTAAAGGCTACAGTGTTACCCTGTTCGATAAGGAAAACAAAGCGGGGGGAGCATGTCAGTGGATTCCCGATCACAGACTTCCGAAAGACGTTCTCCAGAGTGATATTAATTTTGTAATGTCCCTTGGTTCTGTTGAACTGAAACTGAATTCTGATATTACAGATTATGAAACGTTACTGAAAGAATATGATGCAGTTCTTGTTACAACAGGTCTTCCTGTTCCCATAAAGCTCGGAATTCCCGGAGAAGAAATAACAATCGGAGGAACGGATTATCTGAAAAATCCTGTTGATCTTAAAGGTACTGTTGCTGTAGTGGGAGGCGGAGCCACTGCAACAGATTGTGCCGTAACGGCAAAACTCAGGGGAGCAGAAAAAGTTGAAATGTTTTCCCTGGAAAAAATAAGTGAAATGCCCCTTGACCCGAAAGAAAGAGAAGAATTACTTGAATATGGTATTGAAATAAATGGTCGTGTAAGGCTTACTTCAATAAAAGTCAACGGAAAAATTCATTCAGTTGAAACAATAAAAGTAACACTTCCTCCCGATGTTAAATTCAATCTCAAAGATATAAAAGACCTTCCGGGAACGGAACAGGTAAGAAAAGATATAGACCATATCATAGTAGCTATAGGCAACAGGTCAGGACTTAAAAAGGTGGAAAAAACAGGTATCTTCTACGGAGGAGACTGTGATTGTGGCCCGACTACCGTAGTTGAAGCAGTTGCAGCAGGGAAAAATGCTGCCCTTGCAATTGATGCCTTTATATCAGGAAAAGAAAAACCTGTCTTTGAGAAAAATACCAAAAGCAACGAACCGGTACCTGGGTACAGCTGGCTTCCCGTATCACTTGAAACAGATTTCTTCGGCAGAAAAATCAATTCTCCATTCCTTCTTTCTGCAGCACCTCCTTCTGACGGTTATGAGCAGATGAAAAAAGCCTATCAGGCAGGATGGGCAGGAGGAGTAATGAAAACAGCCTTTGACGGTGTTCCAATCCATATTCCCGGCGAATATATGCATGTATTTGACAGATATACCTATGGTAACTGTGATAACGTATCAGGTCATGCTCTCAGCAGGGTATGTGAGGAAGTAAAGAAACTGGTAAAAGAATTCCCTGACAGACTTACAATTGCCTCTACAGGAGGCCCTGTCACAGGTAATGATGAGGCAGATAAAAAAGGATGGCAGAGCAACACAAAGAAACTGGAAGAAGCAGGAGTTATGGCTATAGAATACAGCCTGTCCTGTCCCCAGGGCGGAGACGGTACAGAAGGTGATATAGTATCCCAGAACCCGGCACTGACAGCAAAAATCATAGACTGGGTCATGGAAGTAAGCAATCCGGAAATACCGAAACTCTTCAAACTTACAGGAGCAGTAACGTCTATTGCTCTTATAGTTAAAGCAATAAAGAAGGTTTTTGATAAATATCCGAATAAAAAAGCAGGTATAACCCTTGCAAACACCTTCCCTACTCTGAATTTCAGAAAAGGTGAGAAAAAAGAATGGGACGAAGGTATTATAGTTGGTATGAGTGGATACGGAGTCACACCGATAAGTTATCTCACCCTTGCAAATGTATGCAATCTGGGTGTTACAGTATCAGGTAACGGCGGTCCCATGACCTATAAAGCCGCAGCAGATTTCCTTGCCCTGGGAGCAAAAACGGTTCAGTTCTGCACAGTAGTAACAAAACATGGTTACGGTATTATTGATGAACTCAAACAGGGTATCAGTCATTTAATGGCAGAAAGAGGCATAAAATCTATTGCAGAGCTTACAGGTATTGCAACACCTCATCCTGTAAGAGACTTTATGGCTCTTACACCTGTAAAGAAGATTTCTACTGTAGATAAAGATCTCTGTCTGAGCTGCGGTAACTGTACCAGATGTCCCTATCTTGCCATTACACTGGATGATGAAAAACATCCGAAAACCGATCCTGAAAAATGTATCGGCTGCAGTATATGTGTTCAGAAGTGTTTTTCAGGAGCACTTTCAATGAGAGAACGCACTGCAGAAGAAGCAGCAGCTTTAAAAGAAGATTAATTTTAAATAAAAAATCGGACTTAATAAGTCCGATTTTTTTTATTTAAGGGACTGTAAGAAAATAAATCTGGCAAATCAGGGTTCTTATCCTCGCGTAACGCGTAACGCGTTACGCGTCACGATTGTAACTATGATAAGGTTATTTTTTACACCCAACTAAATTTTTCCGAGAGCTTTCAGTATTTTTTCCGGTGTAAAAGGCCCCTCTCTTAGCCTTATACCGACTGCATTATAAATGGCATTGGATATGGCAGGCAGTGCTCCGCAGATACCTATTTCTCCAACACTTTTTGCTCCGAACGGGCCGGAAGGTTCACAGGTAGGAACCAGTATAGGAACTATTTCAGGAAGATCTGCCATTGTAAATATTTTATATTCTCCAAAATTTGGATTCAACATTTTACCGGAACCGGCAAATTTAAATTCCTCTGTAAGAGCAAAACTTATGCCGTTAAGGACGGCACCTTCTATCTGGCCTGTTGCAAGGCGCGGATTTATAGCAGTTCCACAGTCTACTGCTGCAACATATTTTATAACTTTTATGACGCCTGTTTCTATGTCCAATTCCACTTCCACAAAATGAGCAGCAAAGGGATTGGGAGATTGCGCCGTAATATTGGAACCGGTATAAGCAATCTGGAATTGATCTTTCAGATAAAGAGAATGAACTGCTATCTGTTTATAAGTCACTTCTTTCTTCCCTTTTTTCCACAGTATTTTCTTATGTCCACATGTCAGTTCTGTTACAGGAACAGACATAATTTTTGCTGCTACTTCAAGGAGCTGTTTTTTTATGCCTTCTGCAGTTTTCTTAACCGCTCCTCCCGATACATATGTAGTGCTGCATGCATATGCTCCCACATCAAAAGGTGTCATATCGGTATCCGAAGAATATACTATTATGTCTTCAGGATCTGTAGAGAGTACTTCGGCGGCAATCTGTGCCATGATTGTATCGCTTCCCGTGCCTATATCAGTGGCTCCGAGCAACAGATTAAACGACCCGTCATCATTTATTTTCATAGTTGCTCCTGCCATATCAACACCTGGTATGCCTGACCCCTGAAGAAGACATGCCATGCCTGTTCCTCTTTTAATATAAGGCTTATCAGTATCATGGATCTTTCTCTTCTCGTACCAGTTAATTTCTTTCGCGCCAATTTCTATGCATTTTTCCAGCCCAGGTGTTTCTATATACTGTTCGAACCCTTCTGTCCCTTCTCCCAGAGCTTTAAAGACCGGTGAAGTTTCTCCCATTTTTATATGATTTTTCTTTCGAAAATCCAGAGGATCCATGCCTATTTTTTCTGCCATTTCATCCATCTGAACTTCAATAGAAAAAATTGTCTGAGGGACTCCGTATCCCCTGTAGGCTCCTGAGATTGGATTATTGGTATACACTGCTTTCCCGTCAAAATTAATATTATCACATTTATATAACGGAAGAGCCTTATTGGCTCCGTTACACAGTACTGTAAGAGCATGGCCACCGTATGCTCCGGTATCATTTATTACATGCATATCTATTGCCGTAATTGTTCCGTCTTTTTTCACACCTGTTTTCAAACGATTATACTGGGGATGTCTGGACATAGAGCAGGCAAAGACTTCTTCTCTTGTATAAGTTAACTTTACAGGTTTTCCTGTCTTTACCGTAAGAGCAGCACAGATTCTTTCAAGTAAAACTTCCTGTTTACTGCCAAAACCTCCTCCTATTCTAGGTTTTATAACTCTTATGTTTTTTACTGGAATGTTGAGAGCAAAAGAAACGATTCTTCTTACATGAAAAGGAACCTGTGTGGATGTCCTTATAACAAGTCTTCCTCTTTCATCAAAATAGGTAATTGTACTGTGAGGTTCTATTGCACAGTGCTGTGCCCTGTGAGAATGATATGTTTCTTCAATGATAAAATCAGCTTCTTTAAATCCTTTTTCTATATCTCCGATTTTCATGTCTACAGAGGATGCAATATTACGGTCAGGCTTATATTCTACAGGTATCGGAATATGTGCTTCCGGTTCGTCATGAACTACAGGTGCCCCGTCTTTTAAAGCCTCTTCCGGGTCAAAGACAGAAGGCAATATTTCATAGTCAACCTTAATTAAAGAAAGTGCTTTTTCTGCAATATCAGGACTTTCTGCTGCTACTGCTGCAACCATGTCTCCCACATAACGCACTTTTTTATCCAGAATAAACGTATCATAGGGAGACGGCTCAGGATAACCCTGTCCTGCTGTGGCATGAATATTTCTGGGGAGATCTTTCCAGGTAAGCACTGCTTTTATGCCGGAAAGATTTTTTGCTTCAGTTACATCAATTTCTTTTATTAATGCATGACTGTGAGGGCTCCTTAATATTTTCCCGTACAACATGCCGAACATGAAAAAATCATCGGTAAATTCCGTCATTCCTGTAGCATGATATATACCGTCTATTTTATTTATACTTTTCCCTACTACTTTTGTATCCATTATTTGTCACCTCTGATTTCTCCGGAAGCTTTTTTTATAGCTCTTATCTGTGCATTATACCCGGTACATCTGCACAGATGCCCGTCCATAGCTTCTTTTATATCGTCTATTGAAGGATCCGAATTACGGTCCAGAAGAGCTTGGGCAGACGTAATCTTTCCCGGTATACAAAAACCACACTGGACTCCACCTTCTTCTACAAAATATTTCTGGAGAGGATGAGGGTTATCAAAGGTTCCTATACCCTTAACAGTTGTTATTTCTCTGCCTTCCACAAGCCCTGCAAGTTTGATACAGGAAACGTTGGGTTCACCGTCGACAAGAACGGTACAGGAACCACAATCACCGGTATTACAGCCTTTTTTCACTTCATAATAACCTTCTCTTCTTAAAACATCTAACAGAGTATCAGAAGGATTTATATTGAATTCTTTTTTTTCTTTATTTATAGTAATTTTTAATTTCATAACCTGCAGTTTCCTCCTATAGATGATAGTAATCTTTTTATAAGAATACCTGTAAGATATTTTCTGTAATCCTCTCGAGTCCTGAAGTTTTTCAGAGGTACTATATGTTCTTCTGCTTTTTTCGCCGCATATTCTATCAATGTTTCATTCAGAATGTTCCCTTTTAACAGATTTTCTACTTCAATAAATCTTTGAGGGACAGCTGTTACTCCACTTATGGCCACTATGCAGTCTTTTATTACAGAGCCGTCATATTCCACAGAAGCAGCCAGATCCATCATGGTATAATCAAAGTTTGTTCGTGAAAATTTTACAAATCCTCCTTTTGTATTACAGGAAGGTAAGGGAATGATAATCTCTGTGAGCAAATCCTGTGAAGACAACTCCTTAGCCGGCCTTTTCCGGATAAGTTCTTCTATAGAGATTATTCTTTTTTTCTCTGAATTTCTTATTTCTACAGAACCATTGAGAGCCAGAAGTGCTACAGGCAGATCAGACCATATCCTGAGAGCTACAATATTCCCTCCTATGGTACAAACATTTCTTATTAAACGGGAACCCACTCTGGAAGCAGCCATAGAAAGGACGCCTCCTGCCATATTATTTATAAGTTCCGATTTTGCTATTTTCTGAACAGTAGTTGCAGCACCGATCTTTACAGTATTTCCTTCCTGTTTTATATAATCGAGGCCGGCCCTGTTTATATCTACAAAGCCTTTTACAGAAGGGTTTTTCGAAAAAACAACTGCAGTAGAGCCGGCAACTGGAATATTTATAGATTTTTCATCTCTATTTTTTGAAAGAATTTCAAGTATTTCGTCTATGGTCTGAGGATAATGAAATTCCCGGATATTCAACAAATTTATCACTCCAATCAATATGCGTGATGCGTAACGCGTAACGCGTAATGCGTAACAGGGGGAATTAATTTACTATAATAAGCTGATTGATATTCATAAAATCCATACAATACCTTTTCAACTATTACAATAATATTATACAGGTATAGCTTTTGAAGCCAATTGACATTTTCATGGATATATCTTATTATTATACTATAATAACAGTATTCATGAAAGATGAAAGTCAAAATTTATCAATTTTTATTGTAGAGTAATATAAAACAAATGGCAAAAATAGCAGGAGTAATTCTTTCAGCAGGAGAAGGGAGCCGTATGGGCTCTGTTCCGAAAGCTCTTTTACAATTTAAAGGCAAACCGTTTATTGAAATCATCTCACACAACATGTCTATTGCAGGTATTGATGATATTTATATAGTGCTCGGCTATCATAGTGATTTAATAAAATCTCATTTATCACTGAAAAAAGAGACCTTTCTTATAAATCCTGTTCCTGAAATGGGGCAGCTTTCTTCGTTACATG
>JBEHWO010000245.1:0-10175 GCA_040217695.1 Vulcanimicrobiota bacterium
TTATAATAACTATTTCCTGTTCTCCTGCCAGAGCAGGTCTCATAAGTACAGAACAGGAAATAGAGCTTGGCACAGAAGCGGCCAGGCAGGTAGAGGCAGAATACGGAGTATATCATGATCCCGTAATGACTGCATGGGTTGAAAAAGTAGGCAAAAAACTTGCCTACAGTGCACCAAGAGAAGGTATTACATACAGGTTCAAAGTGCTGGATATGGAGGAACCAAATGCTTTCGCCATACCGGGAGGTTTTGTCTATGTTACCAGGGGGCTGATGAGAGATTTTGTAAAAAACAATGAAGATTACCTTGCTGTTATTCTCGGACATGAACTGGGACATATAAATGAAAGACATGGCATGAGTCAGCTGGAGTGGAGTCTCGGACTGGGTATTATACTTAATGTGCTCCTCGGCAATAACGGTACTGCATCTGAAATAGCACAGATTGCCTCCAATCTTATATTCCTTAAATACAATAGAGATCAGGAACTGGAAGCAGATCAATGGGGTATAAGACTTGCTCATAACAATGGTTATAATCCCAGGGCTCTCGTGAAATTTTTTCAGGATCTGAGAGTTTATGAAGAAAAAAAACCCAGCTATACTCCGGAATTTCTGGCGAGTCACCCGGATACGGAAAGCAGAATAGAAGAAGCCAATAAATATATTGCAGAAGTTGAAGGTAAACCATATAATCCTGATACAGCGGACAATACTCAGGAACAACCGGCAGAGGAAAATAATTTTTCAGGAGACCTGAACGGTATATGGAAAGCAGAAGACGGAAGTATATTAAATTTAAAACATGACGACACTTATATAACAGGTACCTATCAGAAAGGTTCCATCCAGGGAGAGATTAAAGGTAATAAAATAAATTACAGCTGGTGGAACAGAGACGGAGAAAACGGCAAAGGCTATTTTAACATATCTTCAGATGAAGACACACTGGAAGGAGAATGGTCTTCCGTAAGCGGTAAAAAAGGTCACTGGAAACTGGCAAGAAGCAGTGATAACAATAACTATAATGAAGATAACGAAGAAAATATTGACATATCAGGCAAATGGGAATCCTCTATAGGAGAGATTAATTTCACTCAACATGGAGATAAAATAGAAGGCACTTACGGAAAAGGTAAAGGGGTAATAAAAGGAACTTTGAATGGGAACCGTCTGGATTGCGAATGGTATGAAGTGGTGGATAAAGAAGGGGGAACAGGTTATTTTATAATATCAGATGACGGAAGATCTATGACAGGCGAATGGGGTTCAGAGGTAGGAGCGAAAGGACAGTGGAATGCCTACAGGTAAAAAATTATACTATTATATATTATCAGGCAGGAATATTGTTTAAGGTATAGAAGTATTTTATAAAATCTGGAGGTATGATAAATATATGTTATTAGAAATGAACAGCGGTCAGGAAATTTATAAAACAAAATATAAAGGCTCCATAGTAGATCCTTCTCTCGACAGTATAATGAAAAAAGTTCCCACATCTTTTATAGCAGTAAATATTGTCAGAAAAAGATGCAATCAGCTCAACTTAAATAAGGAAGCAGATAATTACGTCACTCTTGCAAGACTCATAACAAGGGTTTTCTCGGAAATTGTAGATAGCACTATTACCTATGAAGAATAAAACAGGGGATGTAATCTGCCCGGTTAATACTTCAGGCCTGATAAAATTATCAGGCCTGAAGAGGTTTTCAATAAGCTTATACTTACCCCCGGTAATTCCGAATTAATTCCGATTCCGGTCTAGCCGGTTATAGGGCTACTTTTCTTGGAGGCTTTCTTTGCTTTTTTCTCAACTCTTTTTTCTTTCAGTGTTTTTTCCGATTTTTTCTTCACATCTTTTTTAATAGTTTGACCTTTAGCCATAGCTTTTCTCCTTTTCTGATTTCAGTTTTAGAGATGAGTCAAATAACTATCAGACTCTTATTGAGATGAGCAAATACGGTACCCGTAAAACAAGATTTTATTTACCGAATGCTTATACTCAGATCGATAAATATTTTACCATATAAAAGGGCAAAAAGTCCATATGATTGCGTTAAAATGACAGGTGATTTTACGTAAAATGGAAAAAGAAATCTGTCACAGAATATTCAGAGTAAAAAGTGAATCTACATGTCATAAAAACACACTATCAAAATCTTCCCAGAATATAAACAGTTATTATGGCTCCTATTACTGATACGAAAATACTATAGAGATTAAATCCCGTAATGCCGGCTCCTCCTATGAGGTTCATGACAAACCCTCCGACAAAGGCTCCGACCATTCCGAGAAAGGTATTTTTTATCCACCCGGACCTGTTCTGTCCCATAATACTGCTTGCTATCCAACCTGAAACAGCTCCGAGAACTATCCAAAAAATTATATTCATCTTTTTTCACTTCTTTCTTTTTCTATTTCCTCAAATTCTCCTTTCTTACTGACCTGAGCACAGACATGTAATAAAATCATTTCTCCCGTCACGCGTTACGAGAGATTATATGTATTATTTATGCTCACTCCGGTAAATAATTTTCTCTGTCTCCTTTGAGAATATAGAAATCAGGATTTTTACAGTAAAATCTTTTTCCCTGAAGGAGACATAGTTATTTCCAATCTTTCTGTTTCTCCTCCCGGCTCTGCAATCATTTCAATTGCCCACATAAGAGAAATGAGTTTCCCTGAAAAAGACCAGGGAATGGCAGGAAGAGTGAAAGAAAAATCCCTTTCCCCTTCCCTGAGAGGCTCCTTAATGGTAAGGATTTCCACGGTTTTTACATCTCCATTACCCTTTCCCGAAGTATACCAGAAAAACCTCAATTCTATAGTTTTCGGACTTTTATCAAAAGCCCAGAAACAGGTTCCGGTAACCATTTCACATGGAAGATATTCTGTTTTATTGTTCGTTATTTCTATCTTTAAACTATTCATATGTTTTAATCGTAACGCGTGACGCGTGACGCGTAGAGAACGCTTTAACCGTTATAGAGCATATTCTTCGGAAGAACTGTGATGGCAAATTCTTCATGTATATCTGGCCAATATTTTATCTCTCCCACTACATGAAGACTCCAGGCTATTTTATTATGTTCACTCTCAAAAGAATGGACTGTGTCTTCCGGTAAGGTAAAAGATACACTTCCTTTCTCTATTTCATAAAGATTTTCCGTCTCTGTCAGGTTAATAGTACGAAAAGTATGATGATCGTCAGAATCGTTATATTTTACCTCTTCCCTGCCTTCTATATAAATAAGATATTTCTTTACGGCACCGGCATTTCCGCCGGTAGTCCATGAAAGTTCCGTCATCTCTCCCGGAACCAGAGGATGACGGGACAATACCAGTTCCGGCACGGGATTAAAGAGAGTAAGTAAATAATATATACATGACCCGGCCAGGAACAGTCCTATCAACACAAAGGGGATTATACCTATGGCAAAACAGGTAAGAATAGTTACTTTTTTGAAACCTTCTATCAATTCTGTTAAAGGAATACTTATAATACCGTTCCATAAAAGAGCAAGGATAAGAATCCCTGTAAATTTGACGTACCTGGAGATTTGTGGTTTTAGTTTTACAAATTTTTTCAAGCCTTCCTTATTTATTTCATAACCTGCACCACCTGACGAAGGTTTTAAAGCAGAAATCTCTTTATCTTTTTTCAAAAATCCGTAAATCCCTCCTGCTCCCACAAGGATAAACAGGAAAGGGAGAAAATAAACAGGCATACCTTTAGTAAAATTCCTCTTAAGAGTTGCTTCTCCCGGATTTGAAGGATTTACATAACAGACAGTCTCACTGCCGGGAGGATATTTATCCTTTAATCTCGTAGCCCCCCTGTGAGAGCCTGAAGAGCTGAAATATCTGTATCTGTTTGACTTATACTCTATACCCTTTACATTATATACATAAAGAATATCTGCACTGTACGTTGTGCTTTCATCACCTTCATGGGTCACTATTTTGGAAGATATTACCCTGCACGGTGTTTCTGTCCAGGACTGAGCATCAATGAATTTCACCAGTGGTTTATAAGTCAGAAAATAAGTCGTCACAATTCCTGCAATAAAAAAAATGCCGAAAAACAGGGCACCTGCAATATTACCGTAAGAAGGGGCGGATTTTTTTGAAATAGCCTGCACAGGTTCACTGTCTGTTCTTCCCTTATCCCCTGTCCATAAGCCATATATTATAAAAGAGGCAACGAGAGCAAATGCAATGGGAATAAATATAAAAGGCACAAAACAGAGACTCTTATGTTTTAAAATTGAAGAGGAAGGATGGGAAGGATTTATATAACATATGCCCTTTGATCCGGTTTTATATTTATCTGCCTCTGTCTTTACACTGTAATAATCGGTAACAGAAGTTTTTTTATATTGCCCGTTATAAGACTGGCCGGAGAAATCATATTTATAATTTATTATCAAAGAATATCCTTCTTCATCTTCTTTTATTTCAGATGAAAGAGAGGTAAATTCTGTTTTAATCCATGTGTAGCTTCTGATAGTATTCCATATCTCACGACCAATAAAAACAGTTCCGACAAATCCTGCTGTGAGGAAAATAAGAAGGAAAAATGTTATGGCAATTTTGCCTGCTATGGCGGTGGAATTATTTTTATTGTCTTTATCTGGCAAGAAAATCATTCCTCCTTACAATCTTTATTATATATTATCCTGTTACGAGTGGCAAGTTTTTATAAATATAGAGGATATTTAACAAATTATGTGGAAAATTAGAAAAAATAATAATCCTGTGCTACAAAGAATTCTTTCGTGATGAATTACGCATTACGCTTTACGCATCACGACATACAAAAGAGGGGGGTATTTTATGCTAAAGAAAATATTATTATGCCTTATTACGGTTCTTCTTTTATCAGGTCTTGCATCAGGTGCAAACAGAGAGAAAGTCGTATCGTGGCATGAAACCTTTGACAGAGATTTTACTCTGGCACCGGTGACAGGAGAAGACGGAAGATTATATTTTACCATATACAATAATTACTATTGCCTGTCCCATAGTACAGGGCAAATAATCTGGAAAAAAGCTCTCACATTCACCCCTTATAAAGAGATCAGAAGAAATAATTATGCCTATCTTACAGACAATTACAAACACATAGCTCTCATTTCTCTGAAAGACGGTTCCATTATATGGGAATATGAATTTTATCATAAGGAATCTAAAAAGGACGTTTTTTATAATTTTAATATATTCACAGGCTATGATGATTACTTTTTTACCGGCATTGATAATGCAGGTGTCATATGTTACAGCAGAAATACAAAGAAAAAACTCTGGTTTGCCCCTTTAAAGAATTACAGCCTTATGGATATGGAAATAACAGGGAAAACATGTTTTTTACTCATTAATGACGGAAGCAAAGACGGATACAAACTGCAGGAAGTGGATTTAAATACAGGTAAATTGAAAAGGGAATATAACCTGAGTAAAACTATAGGAAAAGGAACCCCCTGTTTCTATTTTGACAGAGAAAATCTTGTAATGTTCATAAGTGAAAAAAACAGGGGTATGAAGGTTTTTTCTCTGAAAGAATGGGATTTTTCAGAGTCTTACTCTGTAGATTTCATAAAGTTTGAATATGCACATAACACCTTTTTCTATATCACCCCGGAGAATACACTCGCTTTCATAAAAAACGGAAAAAAATGGGAAAATAAAGATACAAACCCGAAATTCTACGGAGATTTTACAGGTTACAGCAGTACGGCTGCATATAATAAAAATATGATTTATTACATAACAGGTGTGAATAATAACGGCATATGTGCAGTAAATATAGATACAAAACAGCCTGTATGGAAAAAAGAATATAAAGGCAAATTTTTCAAATCCGGCCTTATTATATTTGATAATGTCCTATACTGCCTCACATCGGGAGGAGAATTACTACTTCTTGACACGCAGACAGGAGAAGAAGTTTCTTCTCCCCTCAGGGCAGGTTATACGAGAGAAAGCAAAATTCTATATACCACAGACAATGTAATAGTATATACTCAGGACAGCATCCTCTCTGTGGGAGATAAGAAATTAAGGAATCATCATTTTCATGCCCCCCCGGGTTTTACTCTCTATACGGATCATTATTATGCAAGGGGAGCAAAGGCATATTTCACAGGGGCAAATATTGATTATGTAGACTGGAAAGCATACAGAGTCAAAAATTTCAAGATAGAAGACGGAACCTATAAGTATGATAAAGCCGAAATCCTGAAAAATAAACCTGATTTTGAAGGAACCTTTTATTTCCCGTGCGGAAACGAATGGAGGAGTAAGACAATAGAACTTCCTCTGAAAAAAAATGGCATTTATCTTATAAAAGCTACAGGGAAAGGTGTTGCAGGAGAAAGTAAAAGTGCATCGGAAGCCATCATATCTCAGACAGGTTCTGTCGTAAAATTTACTCCCCACGAAATACTTGTTTTTACAAATAATCTGCAGGAAAATATACCTCAGAAAGATGCTTCTGTTAAGATTTACCTGAACAATAAACTCATTAAAGAAGGAATTACGGATAATAACGGTATTTATAAAGCAGATTTTACAGAACCATTAACAGGTGCAATGACTGTTTTTACAGACTATAAAGGTAATTATGCCCTTTACTCTTCAAATAACAGAGAGACTCAGACAAGATACCAGGCCTATGTATATACGGACAGACCCGTATATCGTCCGGGACATACAGTTTATTTTAAAGGCATATTACGAAAGGATCTCGGTGAAACCTACAAGAACCTGTCCCATAAAGGAATAAAACTGGAAATATTCGACTCTACAGGTAAAAGTGTTTACCATGGTAAACCTCTTACAAATGATTTTGGCTCTTTTTCAGGAAAATTTAACATACCGCCTTCTGGATCTACAGGAAATTACAATATAGTAACAACAATAAATGACACAGTATCATATTATGCCAGTTTCGCCGTAGAAGAATACAGAAAACCTGAATATAAAGTATCTATAACACCGGGGAAAAAATCCTATATTCAGGGACAGAGCAATGCAAAAGTAGAACTCCAGGCAGATTATTATTTCGGCTCTCCTGTGGGAGGAGCCACTGTTTATTATACAGTAAGAAGTTCTTATTACAGATTTTCCTTCGACACGGTAAGTCCTGAAGAAAGCTGGTACAGGGATGACTCCGGCACTTATTATTATTCCTATCCCGATGAAGTCATTATGGAAGAAACATCAAAAACAGACAGCAACGGCCGCCTGATAATAAATATTCCCTTATACAGGGAAGACTCTGACAGAGTTTATACCATAGAAGCATCTGTTATTGATTTAAGCAGAAGGGAAGTAACATCTTCCGCATCATTTCTGACCACCAGAGGTGAATATTTCCTGGGCCTATCTCTGGAAAAAGATGTTTATAATGTGGGAGAAGAAGTGACTGTTAGTGTAAAAGGTCAGGATATATTCAACCATCCTGTCAGTAAAGACCTGGATATCGATTTCAGCTGGAGAAAATGGAATGAAATCAAGAAAACCTATGTAACAGAGTCTTTTCACAGTGAAAATATAAAACTCGACGAAAAAGGAAAGGGCACCTGTATAATGAAACTTCCTTCCGAAATACCTTCCGACATGCTTGTCGTTGAAGCAAAAGGAACTGACAGCTACGGAAATGTTATTTCCGCGTCAGATACTTCGTGGATCTCAGGAAGCGGTTATGCAAGTAAATATACTGCCCTTGATATAATAACAGACAAAAGTCTCTATTCACCGGGAGATACGGCAAAAGTGCTCATAAATGCCGCAAACCTTTCAGAACCGAAATATGCCCTTATCTGTGTGGAAAGAAATAAAATAGAAGATTATCAGGTTATTAAACTGGCTACAAAAAGTTCTTTTGTGGAAATCCCTGTAAAGGAAAATTACGGTCCCAATGTCTATCTTACAGTATGTTTTATGTCGAACGGCGATCTGGTAAGAGGAACAAAACTCATTGCAGTGCCCGCAAAAGATAAATTTATAAATGTTGCAGTTACTGCAGATAAAGACAGATACCTTCCCGGAGAAGAAGCAATTTTTACGATCAAAACAACGGACGTGTCCGGGAAGCCGCTCGTATCGGAAGTATCACTGGGACTTGTAGATGAAGCAATCTATGCAATAAAACCGGACAATACTCAGGATATAAAAAAATTCTTCTATGGTAAGAAGGAAAATTATGTCATGACAGGTTTCTCCATACCGGCAGAACTGTCTGCAGGAGGCATACAGAAAGTGCCTCAAAACCTTAAAGTAAGAGAAGATTTTAAAGATACTGCTTTCTGGGCTCCGTCTGTTGTCACTGATGACCGGGGAGAAGCACAGGTAAAAATCAAACTCCCCGATAACCTGACTACCTGGAGAGCCACTCTCAGGGCGGTAACAAAAGACACCCTGGTGGGAGGAACAGTATCGAAATCGGTGGTAGGTAAAAAACTGCTTCTGAGACTTGAAACTCCCAGATTTATAGCACAGAAAGATTCTCTCTATATTTCGGGAGTAATACATAATAATACAGACAGAGATATGAAGATAAGAGTTTTTATAGAATCGGAAGGCCCCGCTCTTGAAGGGGAAAATGAAAAAATAATAAATGTTCCGGCAAAAGGTTCTCTCCTTGTAGACTGGACATTTAAAGCAGATAAACTGCCTGAAAACAGGAAAGCCATATTTACAGCCTATGCCGTATCTGTAGATGAGCCGAACGAATATTCCGATGCAATGAAACTATCGGTGCCTGTTCTTCCTCACGGACAGGAATTTATTCAGACAGAGTCAGGAAAAATAAAGGGAAGATATGTAAAAATCCTCACAGTTCCCCCTGACTCCATAGATGAAGGTAAGGAACTTGAAATAAATCTCACTCCGTCAATTACGGGAACTATGTTTAAATCGCTCGACTATCTCACGGCCTATCCCTATGGTTGTGTGGAACAGACCATGAGCTGTTTTCTTCCAGATATAGTTGTATGGAGAACCATGAAAAAACTGGGTATAAAAAATCGGGAACTGGAACAAAAACTTCCTGACATGGTCGGCAAAGGCCTGGATAAACTCTATGATATGCAACATTATGACGGTGGATGGGGATGGTGGAAAAAAGATAAAACCAGTCCGTACCTTACAGGACTTGTGATATACGGTTTAAGTGAAGCTAAAAAAGCCGGATTTACTGTCAATGATTATGTAATTTCACGGGGACTTGATGCCATACATGAACTTAACAACAACCTTTTATATCAAATATCTTCCCTGAAATCCGAAAAGGAACGAATTCAGGCAAAGATAGAACATCTGAAAAAAAGAGGAAAAGACATTGAAGCAAATAGTTTCTCTGCTGAAATAAATTCTCTGGCTTCTTCAATAAGTGATAAACAAAATACCAGAACATACCTTATATTTTCTGCCGTTATGGCAGGAGACAGGCAATTCATGCAGCAGATGAACGAAATCTTTAATGTAAGATATCTGCTGAATCCCTATACAAAATCATTACTTGCCATGTCTTACCATGAAACAGGAGATGAGAAAAAGGCGGAAATCATTCTTTCAGAACTGATGAAGGAAGGAAAAATCATTAAAGACACCTGTCACTGGGAAAGTAACAATTTAACGTACGGATGGTTTGACAGTAATGTAGAAACAACGTCGTGGATTCTCAAAGCCATGATTGCCATTGACCCGGGAAACGAAAAAATAGATAAAACAGTAAGATGGCTTATTGAAAACCGCAGCAGCGGATATTACTGGACATCCACTAAAGATACTGCATCGGCTCTCTATGCCCTGTCCGATTATCTCTATAAATCAAGAGAACTGTCACCTGATTATAATGTAAAGGTTTATATGAATAATGAGAAATTATGCGAATTCAATGCAGGAAAAGATGATGTCGGGAAAAATTTCCTCATTACTACAGAAGAAAAGAAAGAAGATGATACCAGAAAAGTCTTTAAAATTTCAAAGGATAAACTGAGGAAAGACAGAGAGAATAAAATAGAGATTATAAGACAGGGTGAAGGAGAGCTTTATTATTCCGTCTATATGTCTACCTTTGGCTATTCGGATAACCTCACTTCACAGGATTCAGGTTTTACGGTAAAGAAGGAATATGTTACGGAAATGCCTTCTACAAAAGAATCATTTAAG
>JBEHWO010000246.1:0-10175 GCA_040217695.1 Vulcanimicrobiota bacterium
GAATCCTGTCATTGCGAGCGAAGCGAAGCAATCCCATTATTACAGCAAAAACCGTTGGGATTGCTTCGTCGCTACGCTCTTCGCAATGACAAAATGTGTAAGTCCTGTTTAAACTCTCAACTCTCAGATCTCAACCATATAATAGTTTAACCATGATGAAAATTCCTATACATTGAATTTATCAGTCAAAAAAAATTACCTTGATTTTTTAAAAATTTTGTGATATTTTATTTTTTTAATGGCTTACTCAAATCATATATCAAAGTAAGCCATTAATATTTAATCATCAGGTAAAGGGGTAATATTAACCTTGCGTATCAGTAAAAGAGAATATTATTTAAATATTGCCGGAGCTGTTTCTTTACGTTCTACATGTTTAAGGAGACGGTACGGCGCAATCATAGTAAATAAAGATGAAATAGTAGGAACAGGTTATAACGGCAGTGCCAGAGGTGAAATTAACTGCTGTGAAAGCAATATCTGTATCAGAAAAGAACGGAATATACCCCATGGAGAACAATATGAAAAATGCGTGGCAGTTCATGCAGAGATGAACGGTATTATTTCGGCAGGAAGAAAACTATGTATTGATGCCGATCTTTATCTTTACGGTGAAGATATAGATACAGGTAAGGTAATTGAAGAAACAGCACCATGTGGCATATGTATAAATATAATTAAAAATGCAGGTATAAAAAGAATCATAACAAAACATAAAATTTTTGAGATTAAATAAGGAGTAAATAATTATGGTTAAACTGTTGTTCATAACACCTGATTATGCAAAAACTATAGAATATGCAGCCAGAACATCAACTGCCACTGACTGCAGGGAAAATTCGGAAGAATTTGTAAAAAAGCTTGTAAAAAAAGGGCATCTTTCCGTGGGACGTCACTGTAATGCATCCTTTGAAATAATCTGCAGCCGTGCATGCAGTCATCAACTGGTACGACATACTCATCTGGCATATACGCAGGAAAGCCAGAGATATGTCACATTTGACAGTGATTTTGTCATACCTGAGAGTATAAAAAACAATAAAGAAGCAAAATTATTTTTTAAAAACAGCCTGGATCATATAAAAAATTCCTATAAAGAACTGCTTGACATGGGAATACCGAAAGAAGACGCCAGATATATGCTTCCCAATGCCTGTATTACCCGCCTGGTAGTAAGCGGGAATTTTCAGGCATGGCTGGATTTTGTGACACTTCGCACAGATAAAGCTGCCCAGTGGGAAATAAGGGAAATCGCCGAAGAAATAAAGAAGATTCTTATTAGAGAAGCTCCGGCTTTCTTTGATAATGATTACAAACTCTGCAAAAAATGTAAAAAACATCAGGCAGAAGAAGAGTAACCCTGTTCTATCAGAGGATTTTCCGCAGCAGTTCTGTCAGAGTATCTAACTTATATGGTTTTTGAAGGAAACCTGCAAGGCCTTTTCCGGCAAAACGGTCCAGGACTTCCTGTTCGCTGTATCCGCTTGAAATAATGACAGGTATATTCGTTGTTAATTTTCTCAATTCCCTGAAGGTCTCTTCACCATCCATATGTGGCATAGTAAGATCCAGTATGATACAGACAATTTTTTCATGTTCTCTGTCACAGGAAGAGATAATCTTCAATGCTTCATGTCCGCCGTCGGCAGTTAATACATTGAAGCCAAGTTTTTTCAGCATAGGGCCTGTCACATCCATTACATTCCGATCATCATCAACAAGGAGAACTGTTCCTGTTCCGTTCCAGTTTTTCACTTTACCGGCATCTCCTGAGATTTCTCCCGCCGTATTTCTCAATGACGGGAACAGAACTTTAAAAGTAGTTCCCTTTTCAGGTTCACTGTATAATTTAAGAAAACCTTTGTGTCCCCTTACTATACCAAGAACTGCCGCGAGTCCGAGCCCTCTGCCCGAAAATTTGGTTGTAAAGAAGGGATCGAAAATTTTCATCTGAGTGTCTTTATCCATACCGCTTCCAGTATCAGAGATTTCCAGATATACATAATCGCCTTCAGGAAGCTGTTCATACAGATACGAACCGGCCATATAGGAAGTGTCACAGAACATTGAACCTGTAGAAACAGATATAGTACCATCCTTATCTTTTATGGCTTCCGATGCATTGATGATCAGATTCATAATAACCTGTCTGATCTGTGTGGCGTCAGCCTCTATTGCAGGCAGATCTTTCTGGAATTTATACCTGAGTATAGCTTTTCTGGAGATAGAAACGTCCAGCATGTGAGACATTTCTCTGACGAGAAGAGAAATATTGAGAGGTTCTACACAGAGGCGTCCTTTCCCTGCATAGGCGAGCATCTGTTTACATAGATCGGCGGCTCTGAGTGAAGTATTTTCTATTTCCGAGAGATAAAATTTTGCAGGAGAGCCGGGAGGCAATTCCAGAAGAGCAAGTTCTGCATTGCCAAGTATTGCTACAAGCAGATTATTAAAATCATGAGCAATACCGCCGGCAAGGACACCCAGGCTTTCCAGTTTCTGCGTATGCTCCATTTTTTTCTCCAGTTTCCGCCTCTCCTGTTCGGCTTTTTTACGGCCTGTAATATCTTCATATGTTCCGAGTATTCCCACTACATGTCCTTCTCTGTCATAAAGAGGTATTTTACTTGTCTTTAAATATCTGGTCTGGCCGTCAGGTTTTGTCTGTGATTCTTCATAATCAAGTTTTGGTTTTCCTGTTTCCATAACAATAGCATCATCGGAACGGTAATGTTCTGCTTCTTCTTTCCATATAAGTTCAAAATCACTTTTACCGATAATCTCTTCAGGAGAAGAAAGTCCTGCGTCAAGAGCAAGCAGTCTGTTACATCCCATAAGAACAGAATTTCTGTCTTTCCAGAAAACCCTTGCAGGGATTGTATCCAGCACAAGCTGTAACATTTTTTTTGACTCTACAAGTTCTTCTTCTGTCTTCTTACGGGCTGTAATATCACGGGAAGATGTCTGAATTTCTGTTATAATTCCTGTTTTCTCATCAAAAATACTATGGCTTGTTGTCTCAAACCATATATACTCACCATTCCTGCAGAGAAAACGGTAAGTCACGGTATAGATAACAGGTTTTTCCAGGATAGTAATGTGAGACAGAGAGACTTTATGAATGTCTTCAGGGTGAACATAATCATAGGTAGAAGTTCCAATCATTTCATCAGGATTATAACCGAGCAATGTATGGCATGACGGAGATACATAGAGGAAAATACCTTCAGGTGTGTGACGGGAAATCATATCTGTAGAATTTTCGGCAAGAATACGGAACCTTTCTTCACTTTCCATGAGAGCTTTCTCTACTTTTTTTCTCTCAGTAATATCCGTAAAAGTTCCTACAACAGCTACAGTATTACCGTATTCCACGACAGGACTTTCTCTTATTTCTCCTATTACGCGTCTTCCCTTTGGACTGATAAGTTCCAGCAGATAAGGTTTCTGTCTTTCGCCCGTAGCAATTGCTTTCTGAGTATTTATTAAAGCTTCCCTGTTCACAGGATGGTCAGTTAAAAAATTATGCCAGTTAACAAGGGCTTCTTCCGGCTCACAATCAAGGATTTCTCTTGTATGGGGGCTGATATAAGTAAGCACATTATCTGTATCATGCGAATAATATAAACTCGGTATATGTTCTATAATTCTGCGAAAATGTTCTTCACTTTCTCTGAGAGCCCTGTCTGCTTCTTTCTGTCTCGTAATATTACGGCATATACCAATATAACCGGTAAATTTATTCAAAGAATTAAATAAAGGAACGGCGCTGGTCTCAAAAACAACAGCATGTCCGTCTCTATGGATCAGAGTATTTTCCATATCTTTAAAAGGTCTGAGATCTGATATGTTTTTTTCAAAAATAGATTTTACTCTGATACTTTCTTCACAGGTCATAAAATAAAAAGGGGTATTTCCTGTAATTTCTTCCTGACTGTATCCAAGAATCGTGTTACAATGAGGGCTTATATAGATAAAAATACCTTTTTCATCTGTTTCCCAGAGAAGATCTGCTGTATTTTCTATAAGATTTTGAAATTTTTCTTTATTCTCTCTGAGAGACTCAGATATATTACACTCTGCAATCCTTTGCTCTTCAGAGTAATGTAATTTCTCTTCAAGTTCTTTCACGCGGTTTCTGAGAGTTTCTATTTCATCGCGAAGGTGTTTATCTTCCATAATATATACCTTTCGTCTATGCTTACAATCTTTTCTTCGGTTAATATATAAAATCCTCCCTGAAAAAATAAAATAGTGAACATTCCTATTAAATTAACATTTTGTTAACAATATAATCTTGATAAATACATTCTATAACGCTAAAATATAATTAGAAACAGACAAGAAACATTCGGAGGAGGACATAAAATGCAAATAGGTAAAAAAAATAATACCTTTGACCAGAAAGTAGAAGGCTGGAAAAGTTATGCAAAAATGCTGGATGATGTCATGGACAAAAATCCCGGGATGGCTCCAGAGGATAAAATTACCCTTTCAAATTACAAAGAAGATATATACAGAGGTATAGATATAAGAAAAGCATGTCAGACTGCAGAAAAAGCAGGGGTAGCACTTATGCAGGCTTCATGGATTGGCGCCATACCTGCTGCTCTTCTTATGCCGGGAAACATTGCTGCCTGTGCCATTATGGGTACCTTTATGACGGGAACCGCCCTTTTTACAGGAGGTATAATTACAGCAAGTAAACATCCAGATCAGCTTGTATCTGGAATGCCGTCAAAAGATACCCTGGAGGTTATAGGCAAATATGTTGCTCCCTATATTCAGAACAAGTATAATGAATAGAAAAAGTCATCATTGCAGTCATCTTCACATACACGTATATATATGATATAATTAATAATTATGAAATTACCTCATATAGGAATAAATAATAATCTTAACAGAATAAATTTTTCACCTGTCTTCAGACAAAAAGAAGATATATTTCAGGAAAGCTTTAAAGAGCCGGAAGATTTGAAGTTATATACAAATATTTTTCCATGTTCTTCCGGGTCGTCTCTGAATAGCAACAACATAATTTCTTCCGCCCCATCCATTGCCGCATCTGCCATGTATTCCCTGCACCCTTCGCCTTCCGGAGAAGCTCTGAAAACTTTAAATATAATCTATACAAATGATATACATGGAACTATATTACCGGTAGAAGACAAAAAAAATTATCTCGTCCGTGAACCTTTCGGCGGTGTTTCTTATATGGGAACTATCATAAAAAATCTCAAAGAAGAAACAGAAGGAAAAAATTTACTTCTTGACGGAGGGGATTTTGCCCAGGGCAGTTACGAGTCAGGTCTTACCAGGGGTAAAACAATGATAGAAATAATGAACAACCTTGGTTATGACGCAATAGAAATAGGCAATCATGAATTTGACTGGTCAAGAGAATCCCTTGAAAATATGGTAGGAGAATCAAATTGCCCCGTGCTCGGAGGCAATGTAATCAATGAACAGGAAAGGCTTCTGAACGGGATATTACCATATACGATAAAAGAAGTTAACGGTTTAAGAGTAGGGATAATAGGACTTATAACACCTGAAACTAAAGAAATAGCCAGTCCGAAAAATATAGAAGGATTAAAATTCCTGGCTCAAAAAGAAACAGTAAAAAAATATATAGGGGAACTCAAAGATAAAGGTGTTGATCTCATAACAGTATTATCCCACTGCGGAGACATAGAAGATGAAAAACTTGCGGCAGAAGTCAGAGGAATAGATTTAATAGTGGGCGGTCATTCCCATACAGCTATGGAAGAAGCAAAAAAAATAAATGATACAATAATAGTTCAGGCAGGCTGTCAGAGTAAGTTTGTAGGGAATCTTCAAATAAATGTGGATGGTCGTAGCAAAAAGATTGTATCATATAACAATAAACTCATACCTGTAGCAAACCAGACGATTACCCCTGATCCGGAGATAGAGAAGATAATTGCCCCTGTAGTGGAAGAAGCAGGAAAGAAAAAATCGGAAGTCATGGGTATAACAGAGGTAGGTCTGACTCATGACAGAAGTAAGGTAACAGAAAGTATAATGGGGAATGTACTTACAGACGCAATGAGGGAAGGTACAGGTGCTTCTGTGGCAGTAATGAATTCAGGAGGTATAAGATCACAGATAAAAAAAGGTCAGATAACCTTCGGAGATATTTACAGAGTATTACCTTTCGATGATGTTATCGTTTCTATAAATCTCACAGGCAAACAGATAAAGGATTTGATGGAAAGCAGTGCTTCCAGAACCAGAGGAAATCTGCATATATCAGGCATGACAGTGGATATAGACCCGTCAAAACCTGCAGGTGATAAAGTGTCAAATATAAAAATCCAGGGTAAACCTCTGGACTATAACAGCACATACAGTGTAGCGACAGGTGATTTCCTTGCAAAAGGGGGAGACTGGTACGATACATTTAAAGAGGGCAAAAATCTTCAATATCATAATAAAATGATCATAGACGGGCTGAAAGATTATATAAGAAATCACTCACCGATTACATCAGATACAGCTAAAATAGAAGGAAGATTGAATTTTTTAACTCCTCCTCCCCGCCACCTGTCTAAATAGGTGTCAGACTTCCTCCACTAATATCAGATATATCTCTTTCTCCTGTATTACTTCTTTATTTTTACAGGATTTTTTCTATACTCCTTTGCATAGATAAATACATATGGAATTTCAGTGGCCAGTCCCTTCCGAAAACAAATAATCCTCTTTCTGATATTTTTGTTCTTCCCGGTATATAATATTGAACTTTTACTTGTTTACGTACAGATTTTCAGGATGAATTTCTTTTCTCCAGGGCCTGGCCCCTGAAATTCTTTAGTGATGCAATTATTTATGCAACAAAGTATACATTATATTGAATATCCTTTTTACTTTACACAAAATTATTGTATTTTCCTATGCAAAGGAGTATGGCATTAATTTTGTGGCGTACTAAGAGCAGGAAGTTGTGTTTGTGCCGGGTATATAAATGTCATCCAGCTAGATATAGCCATATTCATACTCCAATTCATGGAAAAATTCTGGGTATTGTTAAATCCAGAAGTTCCTGAAGATACACATCCTAATACCATTTTTATTGTAAAATTTCCAGGAGATAATAAAGTATTACTCTGATAAGTCTGGTATCCGTTATCTGGCCAGTTACCATTACTAGGAACGTTTTGCCAGGTCATGTTAGATTGATCCTCTGTATTGAGCATTGCAGAAGCTAGATTATATACCGGTCCCGGATTACTAATGTACAGGTCGCCTTTATTGTATAGACTTATAAAAGCTGTATACTGGGTTGCCCATTCCGGGTCTACATCCATATATAAATATTGTGCAGACGTATTAGAAGCATTTATAAATATAGTAGATTGGTTTAATATTGATGGAGGATTAGAGTTGGGGTCAACTGTAATATTACAGTCAGCCCATTGTTCCGCCCAAAACCCGGGATTAGCTATAACGTAACTATCATAAGAGTTAAACATCGCACAAGTATTAATATTTTCAGTGTTAACTGTAGACGCTATTGAACATTGATCGAAAATAAAAGCATTTGCTATAATATTACTCGAATTGTTTATGTAATCATAAGGTGCGTCATTCCACTGTGGTACTACAACCGCAAAAGGATTAGGTGGATTATTAGGCCAATTAAAATTACCAGTCAAAGTACTTCCTGAATATAATCCGTAACGTTGAGGTACGTTCATTTCATAAATAGTGCCTGGTTGATACCATGTAGGCCCATTACACCATGGCCATATTACACAGAAAAAACCAAAATTAAAGTTACCTGGAGTTCCCAGTGTTGGATCGTTAGGGTCATAAGATTGTATAATCGCTGATTGAAGTTGATTAATAGGAGGTTGTGTTGATACTATTCCACCACCAATGGACTGAGTAGAGTATTGAGGAAATTGTGTTGTATTATAAGATGTAGTTAAATATTGAGATGGGGAAAAGTCAAAAAAGCACCAGTTACTATCGGAACTAACATTCCCATTTGGATCCCATACGGTACAAGGATACCAGCTAGGAATACCTGTAACGTATGCTCCCATATTTGCGCCATTATAATTACATGTAAAACTAGCGTTATTTATATTACTGACCTGTCCCTGAAGGTAACTATAACTATTTGGCATTATAATGGTGCCATAAAGTCCCTGTACAGAGTTGGGGTCATCGAGAGTATTTGCCAGAATGTTAGCACATACGAATCTGGACCTGGCAATTACCTGGTTGAAAAGAGTATATGATTGGGGATGTATATAGTCACTGATTATAAAAGTATTGGGGTCTCTGAAATCTATTAAATTTACAGCTAAATAATCAACTGTTCTCAGATACTGTTGAAGCTCTTCTTTTAAATTGTTTTCGAAATCGGTGTTAAAATTGTTAAGATCAGCTTGATGAATAGGATTATTAGGATCAGTATAAATTTTATAATTATAATAATTTTTTACAACAACTGCTCCTTGAAGTTGATAATTAATACATTTTATAAAAATGCATTCTAAAGCGGTATAAGCTTGTAGAATGTTATTCATGTCTAACTTCCCAGAAGGAGGATTGTATTGAAGTATTATTTTCTGCGCCCATAAAGTTAAATAAGCATATGAAGGATCAGTTACACCATTTTCTGCTAAAATATAATCATGTATGCTACTAATATCTCCCGTCAATTCATCATTTAGTATATTTGGTCCAATAGTTTGATCCATAAATGTTGAATAATTGTATTTTAATGCATTCAAACTCAGCCCATTTTGAGGACAAATATAGTCAGGGTCTATATTACTATTAGGATCATTTGGGTCAACAAGAGGAGCGTTTGGGTCATTAGCAATCATATTCAGTGCATTTTGATAAAACATAAAACTATTTGACAGAGGAAGTGAGTTAGGGTCAGACGTATTTCCATTAAAATTTCTACCTATATCATTTGTACAATTATTAATTTCAGAAGCTACTGAGCTAAGCTTAACTTCGTCTGATGTTATCTGGAAGTTTATATTAATTTCTTGTTCTATATTATTAAGTTGATTCTGTATTTCAGAAAGTTGATTAATTATTTCATTTAGTTTTTGATTTAGTTCAGCTTGCTCGTTTTGATGTTGTATAAAACCATAAATACCCTGAACAATACTGAAGGCACCTCCTAATAAATCCATAGGTTCAATCCCTTTCTGTGACATTTTATTTTTATGCCAATCTTTCAATATAGAAGAAATTACTACATGTTTTGTTTTTTTTTCGTATGCTTTTTCCCATTTAGTATGGAAATCTAATTTAATACCCGGCAGAACCTGATCATTGGGATCTACAGTTGGAGTCGGAGATATTATAGGTAATACATTTTCATCTCCTCCACAACCAAAACTAATTAATATAATGCCTGTTAATAAAAATAAAAATAATGCAAAGTGAATTTTTTTAAATAGAAACATTAAGATCCCCCTTCTAGTTTAACATTTGTTCATGAATTAACCTGATTATCTTATTTTCCAACAATTTTGACTATACATCCATATTATATTATAAATAATTCACCTCCTAAAAAATAAACTCATTTTTTATACTGCATACATAAAAAATACTATATTATCTAACATCGACAGATTCTTAAATATATTTAAGATTTATAGGCCACAAAATTCTTATCTTAATATATAAGAAGACCATTAAAACTGAGGTCCGAGTTTTAATAGTCTTCTAATTAGAGGCCTCTCGAAAATTTCTTTGCCCTGTAAAGATAGTTTTTTTCTTCTAAAAATTCATTATATTAATCCAGAATTCTACTTCAATTTTAAGCTCTCGAAAATAAAATTACAAGAAAAATTTCTATAAAACCTCTAAAAAAATCACTCCTTTTCTGTGATAAATATAATATCACAAAGAAAGGAGATAAATTCTCTAATAATCGTTGGTTTTATTCGATATTTTAAATTAGAAAAATAATTTGCTTTTTCCTTTGTTTCTGTTTTTCTTACTTCTTCAACTATATGCTTATTCACTCCATATAAAGATAAAAAATCTGCAAGATTTTTAATATAAAAGGATTTACCTTTTGAATGAAATTTAAACTCATTTAATAATTCAAAACGAGGGTAAAGAGTTTGACTATTACTTTTATACCACCAGTCGTTTTTTTGTTAAAA
>JBEHWO010000247.1:0-10172 GCA_040217695.1 Vulcanimicrobiota bacterium
CGCAGCTGGAGCTTTAACGGAGGAGATATGGTCGTAAGAATTATGCCTCCTGATAATAGCTGGCAGAATATTACAGTAGTAACCAATCAGGGAGATTTTATAGATTACTGGACACAGGGCAGATCTCAGTACGACAGTATAGAAGAGATCTTTTATCTCCACTAGATCGTGAGATGTGAGTCGTGAGTCGTGAGTAAAAAATGGCCTGCTCACTACTCACCACTCACTTTTTCATTCAAATTTATTGAAGAGGTAATTTATTTATTCTGTCGAAATTCATGAAGAAATAATAAAAAGGGGGGCTTATATATGGCTCAGAAAAATCCTCACGTAATAATGGAAACAGATAAAGGTACCATGAAAATCGAACTGTTTGAGCAGGATGCACCCGGCACTGTTCAGAATTTTATTACTTTGATTGAGAAAAGTTTTTACGATGGTCTCACCTTTCACAGAGTAATAGATGATTTTATGATTCAGGGCGGTTGTCCTCACGGGACAGGTACAGGCGGACCCGGTTATAAAATAAAATGTGAAATAAATCCCAATAAACATCTCAGAGGCTCACTTTCTATGGCTCATGCAGGAAAAGATACTGGTGGCAGCCAGTTCTTTATATGTCATTCACCTCAGCCTCATCTGGACGGTGTTCATACAGTATTTGGCCGTGTAATAGAAGGTATTGAAGTGGTAGATGCAATACGAAAGAATGATAAGATGAAGAAGCTGACAGTAGTAAAATAGGTTATGGTGACGCGTCACGCGTCACGCGTCACGCGTCACGAACCAGGTAATTTTTATGCATAAATTCGTAAGAACTGTTGTAAGGGAACTGGATCTTCCTTCCGGTGAAATAGTTCATCTGGGAGAGAAAAAGATTGAAGAACTCAGAATCACTGTTATTGATTATGATGAAGATCAGGTTCAGGAAAAAGAAATAAAATCTATGGAAGAATATATTCCCTATGAGAAAAAACCTACTGTAACATGGGTCAATGTAGATGGTATCAATAATGTGGAAGTCATAGAAAAAATAGGAAAGCATTTCAAACTTCATGATCTTACACTGGAAGATATTTTAAATACAGGGCAGCATCCCATGCTAGAAGATTTCGGGGACTATCTTTTTCTGGTTCTTAAAATGATTTACTGTGATGGTAAAGACAGTGATACAATAGTGGAACATATAAGTTTACTCATAGGGTCTAATTTTGTTATTTCCTTTCAGGAAGGTTGCGGAGATGTTTTTGAGCCTTTGAGAAAAAAAATAAGACTTGGCAAGGGACGTATCAGAAAGATGGGGGCCGGATATCTGGCCTATGCTTTAATAGATGCCATTGTAGATAATTATTTTGCAGTTCTTCATAGAACAGGCGAAGAAATTGAATTTCTGGAAGAAGAGATTATAAATACACCATCTGCTGATACATTGAGAAAGATTTATAGTTTAAAGAGGGAATTACTTTTTTTACGTAAGTCCATATGGCCTCTCAGGGAAGTTATAGGCACCATGCACCGTGAAGAATTTGTACTTGTAAAAGAAGCTTCCGGTATATATCTCAGAGATGTTGATGATAATCTCATTCAGGTTATTGATACGATAGAAACCTTTCGGGACATGCTCTGCAGTATACTTGATATATATGTTTCCAGTAACAGTAATAAAATGAATGAAATTGTGAAAGTCCTCACTATTATTTCCACTATATTCATCCCTTTAAGTTTCATTGCCAGTATTTACGGGATGAATATTTTGATGCCTGAAAAAGATTACCCGTGGACCTATCCTGTTATTTTATCAGTCATGTTTGTTGTAGGAATGTCAATGGTATTCTATTTCAGAAAAAAGAAGTGGCTGTAAAGGAGAGAATATAGAATACACATTTTTCAACTCTCAACCTTAAACTCCAAACTCTCAACTCTCAGCTCTTTTAACCAGTATATTGTTTATTGTTTCTCCGAGTATATTGAGATTGACGGGTTTGAATAAGATTTCTCTTATGCCGAAAGCACTTACCCTGTCAAGGGTAATACTGTCGTTAAAACCTGTGCACAGAACTATCGGTATATCGGGTTTTATTTTTATCACTTCTCTGGCAAGGTCTATTCCTGTCATATGCGGCATTGTATAATCGGTTATAATGAGAGTAAATTTTCCCGGTTCACGCTGGAATGTTTCGAGAGCTTCCTTACTGCCTGTTTTGCCTGTAACCTCGTATCCAAGGAGAAGAAGTAATTGATTTGTCAGATAGACAATATCTTCTTCATCATCTACGATTAATATATGTCCTTTCCCGGAAGGAGGAATTTTTAAATCTCCTGTTGTCTTTTTCTTATCTCCTCCTTCTACTGAAGGGAGATAAATGTTAAATGTGCTTCCTTCACCCGGTTTGCTGGTAACTTCTATGGAACCTTCGTAACTTTTTACAATGCCATGAACTACGGAGAGACCGAGACCTGTACCCTCTCCCTGTGGTTTTGTAGTAAAGAAAGGATCGAATATTTTATCCAGAACTTTTTGATCTATGCCTTTGCCCGTATCTTTTACCGTTAATTGTATATATGAACCTGGCAGTAAATCGGAGGTTTTTGTACTTTCAGTTATTTCTATTTCCGTAAGGATGATTTCAAGTGTTCCGCCTTTATCTTTCATGGAATATGCGGCATTTGTAGACAGATTCATTAATATCTGATGAATCTGTGTCGGGTCTCCCAGTATTTTATCTGAATAAACATCTATTTTATGTCTTATTTCAACAGTAGAAGGCAGTGTTGCCCTGAGAAGTTTAATTACTTCTTTTATTACAGGTTTTATCTCTATAATCTGTTTTTCATGTTCACTCTGCCTGCTGAAGGTAAGAATCTGACTTACAAGATCTGCTGCTCTTCTACTGGCTTTTAATATCTTCTGTAAATTATTTTTCAGTTTTCCTTCTTCTTTAACAAGAAATACGAGAGTCATTTCGGTGTAACCCATTATGGCTGAAAGGATATTATTGAAATCATGGGCTATACCTCCTGCAAGTGTTCCTATAGCTTCCAGTTTCTGTGCCTGACGGAGCTGTTTTTCCATAAAAATGAGATTTTCCTCTGCTTTTTTCCTTTCCGTAATATCCATACGGGATATTACCGTTCCCCCTTTTTTTGCTGCCAGAGGTGTTGCATTTAATAAAAGCCATATTGTTCTGGAAGGTAACTCGCATTGATATTCACAGGAAAAATACATACTTTCTCCTTTTATTACTGCACCGATTCCGTCAAGAGTCTTTAGTTTTCCTGTAGAAAACTCTCCTGTTTCACTTTCCCATACTTTTATATAATGTTCTCCAATATCGGATGATTTGTCTTCTTCTCCTTTCCTTTCTCTGGAAAATCTTTCCCATGCGTCATTTACAGATGTAATTATTCCATTTCTGTCCAGAACAGCAATCTGAGATGTTATGGAATTCATTACTGCCTTGTTTAATTCTTCCTGGGAATCTTCAATGGACTTAAGCATTTCATTTATAGACTGGGCCAGCCCGCTGAATTCATCTGTTCCCGTTTCGGAAAGCCTGTCGCTGAGATTACCTGTTTTACCTATAGTATTGACTGTTTTGTTGAGTTTCATTAATCTTGACATAATCATTTTATCCAGAATTATTATGGTAATAAAGCTGATTATTAAACCGGTGAGAAGGAAATAGACAAGGAAATATATTATACTGCCTTCACCATGTCTGTATATATCTCTTTTAACATCTATCTTTAATATGAAAACAGGTTTTTTATATATATCCATGATTACTGTATATCCTGCAATAATTTTATTATTCAATATTTGAACTGTGTCAGTTTTTCCCTGGAGAAGGTTTTTTACTATTTTCGGTGAAATGCAGGGATCCTTCAGAGCATAAAGTTTTACAGGTAAATTAACTTCATTTTCTATAAGCTTTAATTCTTTAGAATTTAAATAGCGGCCAACAATTAAAGCACCTCTTACAGGCCCTTTATAATTACTTGTTATTACAGGCTGTGAAGCAACAAGGAGAGGTTTATCTTTCATAAGAACAATACCTTTTATATGGCTTTTTATATGTTTATGTTCTGTCAGTATCCTGTAATTTTTTATTAAATCTTCAAAAAGTTTGTCGCTGTCATGAACCTCTTTTCCTTTTTCCAGGTCAAAATGTTTCCCGTAAACTATTTCTCCTGAATTATTTGTAAAAATTAGAATATTAATTTTCTGTATGGTAAAAGAATCAGTGGTAAGATTTTTCTGAATATAAGTGTTATTTTTATCCAGAATAAAGTTGTATGTATCATCCCTGGGAGCCCAGCCTGAAAGTAGAATATCCAGAGAAGATGTTTCATGCTCTATAGCACTTATGGTCCTGTATAAATGTTTTTTTGTATACTCTTTTTCCAGATCGGAAAAACTCCTCAGGAGCAATTCCCTTGATATAATATATAAGATCCCTATGAGTATGATAAATGTTGTTATTATTATAAACAGTGCTTTTTTATGAAGATTCATTTTCCCTCATAATAATTGAAGTTTTATAATTACTGAGGTGAGCATAAATAATAAATATATGCTCTCGTGACGCGTAACGCGTAACGCGTGACGGGAGGAAGACCTTTATTAAATGCTTATGCTCAGGTCAGCAAGTAATCCTTAAACTATCACTGATCAGAATTATCTAAAATCTATAGAACTATTATAATTCACCGGAACTTTGAAGTCAAACTAAAGAGTAAAATAAGTGAAAATTTTTAGACATGAACTTTAATTTACCTACTCATAATGGAACCGGTTTATTACATGGTCATGTCAGTAACGGTATAATACTATAAATTTATGAGATAAAATGTGAATTTTTTAACACTTTTATCATCAGAAGTATCCAATAGAATATCTTTATGATATAATATTATGATTATGAAAAAAACATATAATAATTATCAGATTATTGCAGATGAACATATTTATTCTGTTATAAAAGATGCTCTTCTTTTGAAGATTACTGCTCACCTGTCTGTGAAGCCTTTTTTTTCTATTGCCCTTTCAGGTGGCAATACTCCGAAAAAATTATACAGTCTTCTGGCCCGCGAGTTGCTTCCATGGGATAGAATAAAAATTTTCCCTGTAGATGAAAGGGTATTGCCTCCGGGCAGCAATAGTCTTAACTGGAAGATGATAGAAGAGGAATTTATCAGTTTTCTTCAGGAAAAACCTCTTACTTTTCCTCCTGTTAATATCCATGTTGATCCTGAGAAATGTTCTCTGGATTTAGAAGAAATCCTTAAAAGGGAACTTCCTGTGACAGAAGAGGGAATACCTGTCATAGATCTTATGATACTTGGAGTCGGAACAGACGGGCACAGTGCGTCAATCTTTCCGGGAAACAGTGCTTTTAAAGAAGAAAAAAGACTGGTAATGGTTACAGAAGGTCCCCCTCCTTTTGAGAAAAGGATAACTTTTACCTTCCCTCTTATTTCTTCTGCAGGAGAGAGATGGTTTCTTGTTACAGGTTATGAAAAGAAAGAAATTCTGGGTAAAATATTTAAAGATACAGACAGAGAACTTCCTGCATGTAAGATAGGACATTATGTTCCTTCACTCTGGTTTCTTGATGCTTCATCGTTACCTGAATTTATAAGATAATTATTTTCGTGACATGTCGCCCGTCATGGGAATAAATAATTTAAAGATACAGGAATTTTCATTTTTAATGGCGTAAAATAAAGATTTAGATAAAAATTATTTAGAGGAATTTATATAAATTCTGAAAAACCTGGCGTCACGTGTCACGCGTCACGCATTACGAATTATGGAGGATGTTTATGTGTGGAATAAGTGGTATAGTACACAATATTAAAGAAAATATTATTAAATTTAACCCGGAGAATATCAATCTTATTAAAGACAGATTGAAGTATATATCCTGTGATAGTATGACGGGATTTGCCGAAATTTTGAGTGAGATCGAACCACTGGTAGACGGTTTATTTGCTTTTGAAAATTTCTATGAGATTTATATTTCCCCTCTCTCCAGGGGGATTATAGAGGAACTGGCAGTCTCACTTGAACATTCGGAAAGGGAAATGGATGGCTTTATAAAGCGTTCAGGTATTTCCATATCCCTGGATATGCTTGAGAAATTTAATTCACTTCTTATAAGATTCAGAGATTTAATATGGAGGATAAGAGAAGATCTTTTTAAAAATATTTCGAAAATTAAAAATTTATCCTGCGATTCAAATCTGGAAGAAAGGGAACATTTTATCCATGAGCTATGGAAATTGAATTTTACTCTGAATAATTTAAACAGACTTGAAGTAAGGGGCAGAGATTCTGCCGGTTTATCCTGTGTTGTATCCTTTGAAGATCCTTCCGGGTTAAAGAATTTTAAAGAAAGTCTTCAGGAAAAATTTAAACAGGACTATGAAGAGAGGATAAGATTAAAAGATTTTATTAACTGTGCTATAGTTGAAGCCTCTTCCCGTAATTATATGGATTCTATTGTCTTTACCTTTAAAGTTGCAGAAGAGATAGGGAAGATGGGAGATAATGTGGCTACATTAAGAAAAACCATTCAGAGAGATAAGATATTTCTTACTGCTCTGTCCGGTAAAGACAGGAAAATAAATATTCTTGCCCATACAAGATGGGCATCAAATGGCATTATAAACCAGCAGAACTGTCATCCTGTAAACAACCAGACAGAACCACTTCCGGGAACTGAGAGCAGGAACAAAGATTATTTGATTTCTGCCGTGTTAAACGGTGATATAGATAATTTTCAGGAACTGAAAGAAAAATTTTCTTCTTTAACAGCGAGAAAAATAGGCGATAATATAACTACAGATGCCAAAATTATACCTCTTATAGTAGAAAAATTTTACGAAGAGACAGGAAATCTCTATGAAGCTTTTCGTCTGTCTTTAAATGAATTCAGGGGATCTATGGCTATAGCCATGCACAGTACCATAGAGCCGGAAAAGGTATATCTGGCTTTAAGAGGAAGCGGTCAGGCTCTTTTTGTAGGATTTATCAATGGAGGTTATGTTTTTGCTTCCGAACTTTACGGCATAGTGGAAGAGAGTTCCCGTTTTATAAAACTTGATGGCGAGAAAGAAAGAATTTCAGGAAATCCTTCGACACAGGGACAGATTTTCGTCCTCGATCAATCGGTTTCCGGCGGAATGGAACATTTGAAAAGTTTTTATTTTGACGGCATCCCTCTCATTCTTACGGAAAAAGACATTAAAAAGTCGGAGATAAATACGAGGGATATTAATATAGGACAGTATCCTCATTTTCTTTTAAAGGAGATTTCCGAATCACCCCTTTCCGTAGAAAAAACCGTGAGAGGAAAATTTGAAATCAGAGAAACTCCTTCAGGTGCAGTTCCTTTCTTCAATCTCGGTAAAGAAATAATACCTGAACTTGTAGTTAATAAACTTAAGAATGGAGATATAAAGAAAATATGTGTCATAGGACAGGGAACGGCGAGTATAGCAGGTAACGGTATAGCCAATTTTATGAACCGCGTCATGTCCCGCTCCGGAATTCAGATAATGAGTACGAAGGCTACAGAGCTTTCAGGATTTCTACTGGAAGACGATATGAGCGATCTTCTTGCCATAGCTGTTTCCCAGTCTGGCACAACTACTGATACAAACAGAACTGTTGATCTTCTGAGAGCCCGTGGTGCGAAGGTTATTTCCATTGTAAACAGGAGGAATTCCGATCTTGTTTATAAATCAGACGGTGTTTTTTATACCAGCGACGGCAGGGATATAGAAATGTCCGTTGCTTCTACAAAAGCTTTCTATTCACAGATAGTTTCCGGCACAATTATTGCCCTTTATTTTGCCAGAATTTTATCCACTCTGTCATCTTCCGAAATAGTTCAGGAATTAAGAGAACTTCAATCATTGCCTGAGAAGATGTACGGCATGCTCTCACAGAAAGAAGATGTGAGAGAAGTAGCGGAAAAATATGCAGTTACAAAAAAATACTGGGCCGTAGTAGGCAGCGGCCCCTATAAAGTTGCATCAGATGAAATAAGAATAAAATTGAGTGAACTCTGTTATAAATCGATAGCTTCCGATACTACTGAAGACAAAAAACATATTGATTTATCTTCCGAACCTCTTGTTATTATCTGTGTGGCAGGTGTAAGTGGCAGCAATCTTCATGACATGGTAAAAGAAGTGGCCATATTTAAAGCTCATAAAGCCTGTCCTGTAGTTATTGTAACGGAAGAACAGGAATATCTTTTTAAACCTTATGCAAGTGGTATAATAAAAACCCCTCACGCTTCAGGTGTTGTTTCTGTACTCCTTAATACTATGGCAGGACATCTGTGGGGGTATTATGCGGCAAGAGCTATAGATAACAGCTCGGCCATATTGAAAACTGCGAGAGCTTCTACAGTTGAAGCACTGGTTAATTCTGCCAGAGGAGATTTGTATGAAGACAGGGCTATTATAAAATCTCTTTCAAGAAAACTATATTCTCCCTGTAAAGAGTTTTACAGCAGGGTCAGGAGCGGTTTTTATAACAGCTGTCTTGAAGTCAATACTGCATCTGAACTGAGTCTTTTATTAAAATACGTGCAGGGAAAGATTCCTCTGGAAGATTTTGAGATTGATTTCGGCAAATCAGGCAGTCTGAATACCGTTTTAAATGAGACAGTAAGGTTTTTATCTTCTGCCATAGCAGATCTGACAAGACCGATAGATGCAATAAAACATCAGGCAAAAACTGTTACAGTCGGTATTTCCCGTCTTGAGGAAATACCTGAAGGTCTTATATTTGAAACATTAAAAGAAGAGAATATCTCCCTTAATAACATAACCTATCAGAACAGCTTTATACTCCAATCTATAAATCCTGCTGTCGAAGAAATTACAGGTCTGAGTTTTTATGAAATTTCAGACCTCGATCCCCTGGGATATCCTGCAGAGAATACACAGATACGGACTCTCTATAAAAAAGGGACTGCCATGTCTCTTACATCTCGAGCAGACAGGGGCTGTTTACTTATAGGAAGAAAGAGAAGCGTTGTCGCAAAAAATCGTGTTTTTGCAGGACGGGGCAACAGCGATGAAAGGCCTATAATAATAGTTCCTTTACTGGATAAAGGAATATGCCGTAACCTTCTTCTTCTTCATACAGGATTTAAGGAAAAAACAGATGTTCATAGTAAGGTTATATTGCTTAAAGCTCTTGATAAATATGAAGATATAAAATATACGGTTACTGAAATGAATATAATCTGGGATGATTGTATCCTTGAGAATTTAAGCCCTGTAGATCTAATTTCAGAAGATCCGGATCATATAGCGGAATTGATTTCCTGTTATATCAGCAAGTAATTTATATTTAGTACCGCAACAGGTAAAAGAGTATTCAAAAAATTACATGTCTGCTCCCGTCACGCGTCACGCGTCACGATAAATAAGGTTCTGATTATTAATTTATCCCGCCACGCCTGTTTATCGCGGCCCGGGAGGGCGTTCCTGTGATGGTGGCGGGGCGGGATGGCAGCCATGAGGACGGTGGAATATCCATGGGTAAAATAACCAGTCCCTTTCCCCGTATTTCCATCCGTCATATATTACTATGACCGGTGGCCTGTAAAATCCTGTCATATCACCGTTATTTTCCAGGATAAAATTTAAAACCTTTTCTCCTACTCCTGCTTCTTTCAGTTCTTTTATGTCTTCGGCACTGAGTTTCAGATCTGCCTGTGCTCTCAGATGTGTTATGATAACTTCTTCTCTTGTACCGGCTTTTGTAAGTTTTATTATATCCTCTTTTGTTATAGAAAAAGCTGCAGATGTGAGAGATATTATACATATAAGAAAGAAAAATAAATGTTTTTTCATAAAAATCCCCCCCTTTTTTTCAGTGAGCAGTTACCGGTTACCGGTGAGCAGTGAGCAGGTTTCTGCTTACCGGTTACCGGTCACTGTTGTTCGCTGCTTTTCTTAATTTCTTTTCCTTTCAGCTTTTCCGGCATTTCTCCTGTTATTTTGATTTCCTCTATTTTATCACCTGCTTCGATCTTCCGGGCCACTTCAAAACCTTCTGTTACTTTACCGAAGACTGTGTACTGGTTATCAAGGTGTTTACAATATTCTCTTGAAAGACATATAAAGAATTGACTTCCTGCACT
>JBEHWO010000248.1:0-10147 GCA_040217695.1 Vulcanimicrobiota bacterium
ATTTATACAACCAGGGTATAAGTATTCCTGATATAGCAAAAAAATATAATTGTTCTACTTCAACAGTTCATAATTATTTAAAGAAAAAAGTTTTTATGGATGCCAGTAAATCTGCTCTTAAAGCTTGGAAAAAGAAAAAAAAGAATGGCAGAAAGAAAAAGGAAATTGAATAGAAAAGAGGTTACTATTGTTGAGTTTTCTAATATTTTTAGTCTTATGTTCACCCTTTGTAAACGAATTTATCTAAAAATGTCGTTAAATACATATTTAATGACATTACTCTTTTTAAAGATTGGCTTATAGTAATGGTTTCTTTATGTAACATAAAATAAGGAAATTCATTCCTTATAAACAGCAAAAAAACTCAATAAAATTAAGGCTTTTATAAAAATAGCTGACTGAAATTATAGGGATTTTTTTAAGGCAAAAAACTGTTATTTTAACTTTTCTATTTCACTCGTAATTAATCCAGTTGTTTGAGATATTGCTTCTACAGGATTAATTATAAAAGTAATTCTTCACATTTCAACAAGATGTTGCCTGGTATTTCATTATCCTTTAACTCCCACCAAAACAGTATCACCTTCCCTCTGCACCAGCAATCTGTCACTTTTATAAAGTTCTGTCAGTGAAATCTGAAGGTCAAATGGAAAGATAAAATATTTTCTCTTTATTTCATCCAAAGAAATCATATCAACATGTTCAGCCCTAATAACTACTTCAGTAAACCACATAGAAAGTTTTACATTTTTCGTTTCCTTCCTGGAAGAAGCTATTTCAAAAACCATAGTATGACTTTCACTGACATCTTTTATAAAACCGAAATTTTCCATAGTTTTCGTAACCATCTGAACCATTCTTCTTACAGTTTCCCTGTCTCCCCATTCTTTTACAATTCTTGTTTTAATCTCAGGGGTTGTAACATTCCCCTGTAAGTCCAGTAATCTTCCTGTAATATTAGCTATATCTCTCAAAAAAGGATAAGTCAGTATGAGTAATCCCCAGTAGATCCATAATCTCTCTTCAGAAGATATTTCTTTTAAAAGTTCTTTTGCCAGATTAACAAGTTCTTTTTGATTATGAAAAAAAACAATCCTCATAATTACCGTTACAGTTTTTGATATGGCTTCTTTACCTTTCAAATACGTAGAAAGATACTGTTCCATCTCCTGTCTTAACTCTTTCTCTGACAAATCCTCCATTACCTTCCCCATATAATAATCAAGCCATTCTACTTCAAGTTTCCTGTCAAATCCAATCCATTTTTGCTCCATTAACTTTTCCTCCGAATTTCAATAAAAGGCACTATTACTTCCTCAAGAGAAATACCCCCGTGGGAAATAGTTTTTACCCCTTCAGTAATAAAAGCTGTTCTATCTTCTGCAATCAGGGGATAATAATTTCCGGGAAGTCCTGTAGAAAACCATTTTACCCCTCTATTTTTTTCTGCTGTAATATCACGAAGATCCGAACTATCAAATATACATACCCTCTGTCCTTTTTTATCAGGTAAACTCCCTGATTTTATTCTGCCTGTGCCGGTAGAATAAATATTGCCGTGATCTGATGTAATATAAATATTAAAACCACAGGATAAAAGTTTTTCCACATAAGATTTTATCTTCCCATTTTCAAGCCAGAGTTCAAGGTCCTTATAAATCTGTTCCTGTCCGATGGTTACCCCATGAATCATTTCGTCAAATTTTGTTACGATAAGGGCAAGGGCTTTGTAATTTTCATACTCAGGTAATAAATTTACATCCATCAGACTCAAATTACCTTCAAACCCTATATCTTTTTTACTTAAACCTTCATTCTCCCAGAATTTATTCCAGAGTTTTTCCTCTTTATTTGTCGTATTTATTGACTCTTTAAATCGTTCAGGTATCTGACCTGATAATATAGCCTGTCTTGAAACTGATGTCAATGTTGGAATCCAGGCAAATACTTTATTTTCTTTTATTACTCCATCAGAATGTTTCATTAAAAATTCTCTTATGGATATCCACTGATCCACAGCCATACCGTCAATTATCATAAGAGCAATTTTTTCACCTTTTCTTACGATAGAAGATAGATATCCCGGTATATGATGAACCATTACGGGAGATGGGATATAGGGAAGTGTAATGAGCCTTGAGTAATGGCATTGAAGCCACTGATGAAATTTTCTTTCTACACTGTCATAAAAACTCTCTATTTCATTTATTTCTTCTTCATCAAGACTCTGGCATGTCTGATAATAGATCTTTAAAAATTCAGCCCATTTACCGGAAAACTTCATCCATTCCTTATAATTCTGATTTTCATCCGGCAAATCCTGACTTACAGTTTCAAATAATTTTAAAGACCTTTCTTTATCCTGCGTTTTCCCGTCAATTATAACTCCTGTTCTTGCCCATGATGGAATTTTACCGGATGGATAATAAATTACCGGTTCAAGAAGTCCCTCGATAAAGAGATTATCCATATATACCTTTATATCTTTATTATCAAAAGGAACAGATGATAATAACCCTTTATTTCCCTGGGATTCTATAAAAATTTTCCATTCTCTCTGGAGGTATTTAAAAAATTCCTCTCTGCTCGAAAGTATTTCCCTGACAGGTATAGATTGAAAATCAGGATTCTCAAGGAATAAACTTAACAGATACTCATCTATTAAAGGAGTAATAGAGTCTTCTCTATAGTATCTTTTTATGAGATAAAGGAACAAATCTGAAGGCTTTTTAATAAGAGAAAGGTCTGTTTTAAATAAATTTTTCAATATATATTCTACTGTAGCATGTTCTCCCAGATAATCAGAGGAGCTATGAATGGAGAAAAGTTCTTCTCTTAAAGTTACATCTAATTCTCTTATAACTTTCATATCAAGTCCGGGAAAAAATTGTGACAGAGAAAGAGATATAATCTGCCCTTCTCTCCTTATATCAAAAGGAAGATTTTCCACATCATCTTCATGGCAAATTATTAATCTGTAATCAGGTGGGTTCCCTTCTATAACAGGAATCCTGTATTTTTCTTCATATTCATATCTAAATAACATGGGATCTTCATAATAAATAATCTTATAATTTTTCTTTTCAAGTGTAAGGAGCACTTCTTCATTTGAAAGCAATCTGTCTGGATCTGATAAAAGAATTATTCCGTTTATTACTTTTTCAATTCGTTTAATTATTTCATTATAAAGCATAGTCTATCACCTTAATTCAACCTCATGCAGAAAAGATAGGTTCACTACGGAGCATCTCCTTTTACATGGCATAAAATAATGCAATAAATCTCAGGCACTGCAATTTCCATTGATTTCATTTCCATTTCCCATCTCTTCTTCTCTTCTATAAGCTGTCTGAAGCGATAATTCCTTACTTCTGGAAGACCTATTCTTTCTATAGCCTTTCTCCTGGCATTAAACGCATATTCTCCTTTTTCCTTTTCTTTCTTCAGGAAATTTATATGATTATCCCTGAGTTCATTATAAAGTTCTTCTCCGTTTTTTACTGCCAGGTCCTCCATTTCCATGTAAATTAACTCTGCTTCATCACCGGAAATCTCACCTGTAACCTCTGTTTCACTGCAGGACAAAAATATATCCCACAGTCTCCTGGCAGTTGGTTTGAACACTTTTCCGTCTTCCTGTCTGAAAAGGGGAAGAATTCGTTGTTTCTGTGAATAAGCAGTGGAAAGTAAGATCTTCCATAAAGACCAGTAACCTTTTACTGCTGAAGGTAATTCTTTTATATAAACAGAAGGAACTTTTTCACCCTGAACGAAAAGAGGGAGATTCTTCACCAGATTCATTACCTTTGCATTTTCAATGGTAAGATGGTCACACAAACCTTTACTTCCTTCATCTGCTGAAAAAGTAATATTTTCCATAACTTCCCCGTCTTCCCAGGTAAGATTATAACCATAAAGAATTTTTTCTACCTTTCTGTTAATACTTGTAAGATAACCGGTTACCATCCTTTCAACCCAGTAAGGAAGCGGAATACCAAGAATTCTTTCTGCCTCTTCATTTGTAATGTTATTACCTTTATGGACTATATCCCACTTTTCTTTTGCTCTTCTTGCCCTTTCAAGTAAATCTTCTGCAATCCTTTCAAGTTCCTCATCCAGTTTCTCAGGATTAACTATGGCATTTATATAAAGGTTTCTAAATTCACTTTCCGCCTCTGAAGAATCCAGAATATCTGAGGTTTTATCAACTCCGAATTCCTCTGCAATCTTCTGCAATTTCCACTGAAGTACTTCATATACTCTACTTTCTACAGTATCTTTCAGAAGGAAATTTACAGCCTTTACAGGATAAACCTGTCCTATTCTGTCAACTCTTCCTATCCTCTGCTCCAATTTCACAGGAGACCATGGTATATCATAATTAATCACTATATGGCAGAACTGAAGGTTTATACCCTCTCCTCCCGCATCTGTCGAGATAAGAACTCTTACAGGTCCGGCAAAATCCCTCTGAACATTTACCCTTTCTTCAAGTCCCAGAGATCCGTTCAAAATTGCCACTGTAAAACCTCTGTTTTCAAGATACTTCTGAAGCATTTTCTGTGTGGCGGTAAATTCCGTAAAAATAAGGAATTTTAATTCAGGATTTCCCTCTTCTGAAGAAAATTTATACATAAGATCCAGAAGTGCTTCTGTTTTCGCATCAGACCCAATGTTTTCACATTTCTTTGCCAGCTCCACAAGAAACCTGATTTTCTCTATTTCCTCTTTGCCGGCAGTTCTCATAGTTTGATAAAATTCTTTAACTTCTGTTTCATCCATGAGATCCGTTTCAAGAAATTCAGAAAGAATTTCTTCTTTATCACCGTCAAACTGTTCATTTAAAAGGATAAGTCTTTTTTCCAGTGTGCTCCTTATGGCTGCAGTAGAGCTGGTAAGTAATTTCTGAAAAAGAACCATAAGAAATCCTGCCGCATAGTTTTTTTCCCTTATGGCTTTGTTATACCCCCTGCTTACATAATCAGTTACTGCTTCATAAAGTTCTCTTCCTGCATTATTTTCCCAGGATATGAAATGAAGTGTAGTTGTTCGTGGTTTAAAGAGGTTATCTCCTTTAAAATCGATGGCATTTCTCTTTTCTGTTCTTATAACATATGATGAAACTCTTTCTTTTGTAAGGGAATCTTCATCGGCAAAGGCTTCTTCATCAAGAAGTGACATAAGCCTTCTGAAGGAATCGCTTTTGCCTGAATGAGGTGTTGCTGAAAGAAGAAGCAGGTAAGGTGAGCAATATGCAAGATTTCTTCCCAACGTATGGCGGGATACTGTGTGGGAAGAACCTGCCATTCTGTGGGATTCATCTATTATGATAAGATCCCATCCTGCCTGAAGAAGGTTGTCAAATCTTTCTCTGTTATATCTTTCTATTTCTTCTTCAGACCAGCCTTTTCTCTTTTCTAGCGGCTTTACTGAGTCCATAGAACAAATAACCTGATCGAAATTTTTCCAATAATTCAATCTGTTACTGAAAATTTCCTCTTCAGTGTCAGTAAGGACAGTATAGAGTTTATCAGGGGATGTTTTACCGGGAATTATGAGATGGAATGTTTCATTAAAGTGTTTTCTCATTTCCCCCACCCATTGAAGTAAAAGTCCCTTTGGTGCCACAATAAGAACTCTTTTTACAAGTCCCCTTATTTTAAGTTCTTTAAATATCATGCCTGCTTCAATAGTTTTGCCAAGTCCAACTTCATCGGCAAGAAGAAATCTCACCATATCACCTGAAAGTACTTTAGTAAGGGCATTGAGCTGATGTGGAAGGGGTATGAGATTTCCTCCAAAGGGAGAAATTACCATATCTGTTCCTATGGAATCTGCAATTTTTGCTGCACAGGAAGAATAAATAACATGGTCTTTTGATTTACTCTCTTTCTGCTCAAGAGGAATGACTTCTCCAGAAGGGATATTTTCTATCCTCTTTTCATCGGGGATAATTACCTTTAATATTTTTTCTCCCCAGAGAGATTTTTCTTCTGCCACAAAAAGGTTTTTACCGTAACGTGGGCTGTAAACCCAGGTCATGGATTACCACCAGCCTTGTTATTTTGTTTCTATAGTGGAAAATAAAAAAAGAGGCATATGCCACTATTTTTAATAGCAATAGCAAGCATAGGACACCCTCATTCCGGATCAATTTCAAAGTAGAAGATTATTTTATTTTTTTAATTTCTTCCAGAGATAATCCTGTTACCTCTGCTATTTCTTCTAAAGAATAGTTTTTGGATAACATCTTTTTTACAGTATCAATCTTACCTTCAATCTTACCTTCAATCTTACCTTTCTCCTGAGCTTCCTGGATACTGTTTTTAATAGCTGTGGCAAGCATAGGACTCCCTCCTTCCAGATCAATATTAAATGGTATATTATGTTTTTTAAGATACGTACCAAGCCATATCTTTATAAAACGTCCCAGTTCACTTGTAAAATCTACCATTTCTATTAATATCTTTTCCGCTTCTATAATTTCTTCTGTTCTAATCTTCGTTACCAGATTAAAGAATGCTGCTAATATGTTATCCAGTCTATATAAGTTACTTAACTGTTCCTCTTTTAATCCATGTAAGTCCAGCATATGATAGGTGAAACATGGAACATACTTTCTTAATCGTTTATAAGGTTGCTCTATTAATTCTTCTATATTTATAGGAGCATTGCATTTCTGTTCACCCGTATATATTACCAGTGGGAACACCGGAGGCAGTTTATCTTTAACCTGCCCGGTAGCTATCAAATCTTCATAGAATAACAGCATATAACTGAGAACTCTTAAAGCAATGTATTTATCGGGGTTACTCTGGAACTCGATGAGAGCATATAAATAAGCTGTTTCACCTTTTAAATCCAGTTTAAGTATTAAATCGGTCTCACGTTCCTTAAAAGTGTCTGATACATAAGAAGTCCCCAGTTTCTGTATTTTATCAAAATCCACATCCTTAACAAAATCTTCTTCTATAAAACCTGTAAGCAAATCCTTTATTATCTTTGGATGGGAGAACAATAATTTATATGTCTTATCATGATAATGATGAATGTCTTCCATAAGAATATAATAGCATAAATAGAGTGATTATAAAATAGTTAGTTCATAACAATTATCACTCTGTCCTTCAAACAGATTAACTTTAACCCCATCAGATAAATTTATTCCACAATCCTAAAATCCTTTAATCCTGCACATCCCGGTTCAGACAATTTGATCCCTTACCTTTATAGCTGCATTATCATAATACATAAGCAGAGTAGAATCTTCCTGAATTATATTTTCAGGCAGCCTGTCTCCTATATCAACAATGGTTTTATAATCCTTCTTCTGCCAGGCATCTTTAAAACCGCATCTAATTGCCTCAAGCCTGAACTGTTTCAATTTCTTTTTGCTCTTTTCTATTTCTTCAATATAAGCTTTAAATTCTTTCAGCAGTGATTTTTCTCTTATCTTCTCAAGATCAGAGGCTTTAGCGGGATCAGGCACATACCATCTACCTTTTGCCTCTTTTAATATTTCAGGGGCATCATCCGGTAAATCCCTGTAATTATGATAATTCTGTCTGAGATATGACAGGATCTGACGGGGCACAGAATCTTTTCTGTCATAGTCAATCTGTCTGTACTGAAGAAAATTCTCTTCAAGTATTTCCATCAGTTCAGGCATTTTTTCATATTTCTGTATATGCTGTAATTCCTTCATATAATCAGGCAGTATATCCTGATAGGTCTGAGGTTTTTTCATAAGCTTCTGCCTGAGCCATTCTATAGATGTTTTTTCGTCTTCAATGTAAAAGGTTAATTGCATGAAGTCCTTTACTGTCATTTTACTTCTTTCATATTCAGGTATCTGGTCAGAGAGAAAGACCATACCGTCTCTTTCCGGGTATTTTTCAATAATATTCTGCTGAAATTCTCCTGATGAGAGTGGTACAGGGTAACCATTCTGGACGAAATAGGCCACCATGCGGTCAAAGAGGAATCTGGGAGTCCTTTCCACTATAACCTGTGGTAAACCTTTTTTACCGATGAAGATAGGAAGCATTTTAAGGTGCATATCCACAAAGTTCCATACTGTTTCTTCTGGCTGGTTAGAAAGGCCTGATGAAGTAAAGGTTTCAGATGGTTTATAAGCAGAAATGACAAGATCCTGTTTTACTGCTGTCGTGGTTGTTACTGCATTAAAACTGCCCTGTTTTTTGTCAATAGCAGATACATTTGCTACAATAAAACCTGCTCTCTGAAGAGCTTCCTGTATAGCGTTCCATACAGTTGACTTTGTGTTTGAAAATTCAACAGTCATCCACCTGCCAGGTTTTAAGACACGATAATATTCTTTGAAACATTCTGTCATAAGATGCTGATAGTCTAACAATTTTTTATGTTGCATTTTGTTTATAATTGATTCACTTTTATTATTTGTAAGAACTTTAAACCATACTTCCCATAGGAAATTAAGTTCAGAATACATCAAGTTATCGCCAAAAGGTGGATCGGTAAAGATATAATCAATAGAATTCTTAGTGCACTTATTAACAGTCAGTGAGCTAGTTTCTATTAATATTTTTTTGTTTATTTTATTAATAAATTCTATTAATTTTATAGATGATTTTATTTTATTTTCAATTGCTTTTATAACTGGTCGTTCAGCATTTAAACTCGGTATATATAAAGTCCCCCCAACAGAACCCATAGCAAAAAGTCCACCTTTTTTTAAAAGCCTTTCTACATTTATTTTTACTTGTCTTGTAGCATAGGATAAAGAACTCTTTACTGAACCAAGAATAAATTTTCTATAAATATTATTAATAGTTTTTTGAAAAATAATAGCTAATACCAATAAATTTCTATTTGTATAAAAATGATGAACATGAGTTATACCCATTTTGTCATTTCTTCTTGCTTCATCTCCCTCCGGCATTCTATAAGCAGGAAACCAGTAAGGAATCTCCATCTCCTCAACCTTCCTCAAAAGTCCCAAATCAAACTCATCCGGCACCTTCTCAAACCTCTTCTTCCCCATAGAATAATTAACAAGTACCGGCACCTGTTTTGCCTGTTTCACAGTTTCATTTATATATTTATCAAACTTCGTTTCCCATGCCCTTTCAAGATCCCTTTTCGTAACCTCAGTTCCACAATGATAACACTTAAACCTGTCCCTCACCTCTCCCTTTTCCTTATCCACCGCCGCATCCCAGAAAATAATCTCCCCGGCACATTCGGGACATACAAAAACATCACTCCACACAGTATAATTAATCTTCCCCATAACAGGTTTCCCGTTACTCCCCATCTGAACCTGCCCGTTTATCACATGCTGTGTCTCATACATCCACCCGCATTCTTCTTCCACCTCTTTAAGTATTCTCTTTGCCTCTCTTTCAAATTCCTCAACATCTACGGGAGTATTATAATTATAGGCAATAAAAGTAGCGGCAGGGCTCAGATCATTAAGTATTGCCTTCCTTGCTCCAATTTTCGAGAAAGGTTTCCACTTCACAGTTCCGTTTTCTTCTTCCTTATCATAGACTATGCCCTTATCATCAACCTTATAACCGAGTTCTTCCACTGCTTTTCTGTCACCGCAGAGCTGTGCTGCAACTCCTGTCATGCCTGTGCCGCAGAAGCCGTCAAAAACAATATCGCCAGGTTCTGTATAGTGAAGGATAAAACGCATAATTGCTTTATGAGGAACCTTTGTATGATATGAATGGGCATTATAGATGGGGTGATTTTTCCCTTCACTTACATCTGCCGCATAGGGTTCTCTGTAGTATTTTTCATCTTTTTCAACACAGAGAGGACATTCAGATGGCTCAAAGTTTTCTTCTGTCAGTCCGGTGGAATCAATCTTCTCATGAAGCAGATGTTTTTCCCACTGCCACTTTTTTATAAATTCTCCTCTGAATGGATTGGGACAGGCAGTGTAAAAGGGAGGATCTGAAAGGGCAAGGATATCCTCATCTTCCCCCAGGGGAAAGCCTTCTATCTTTTTCAGTTCAGGAAGTTTTTCCTTTAATATCTTTCTGTATTTCTCTTTTTCTTCTTCTGACATAACTTTCTTATTTTTATCAGCATTATTCATCATCATTAACTGTTCCATATTTCATCTCCTGTTGTCTGAACCGGGATTCGCAGGATT
>JBEHWO010000249.1:0-10146 GCA_040217695.1 Vulcanimicrobiota bacterium
AGTGAAAATGATAAAAAAAAGAAAATAATTTTTCTGTTAAGCTACGAGTATCTGCCATTATATGACGGGATAAAAAATATCTATCCTGATGGCATAACATATATATTGAAAGATTATCTTTCCCGGGACCATACCTTTGCAATTTTTTATATAGTCGATTTTAGAAATGGAAAAATTATTCAATCTCATATACCTGTGCAAAGACATAAGCAAAAAACAGGTGAAGATAGAAGATAGAGACAGGGAATATAAATATAAATATTCCCAGTACAGCCAGTGCTACACTTGAAAAAACAATAAGAGCCATAAAATAATTTTCTATATTATCAAATATTTTTCCGGCTACCTGAGGCAGATTAATTGCTTCCATAATATCAAGACTGTCGGCATAAAAAGCAAGGGCCATGGGAAGTAATATAAGAGCCAGAAAAAGCAGCAGGAAACCAAGTAAAATAATCATAAGAGATAATATACCTGCAAATGAAATGGCTCCCTGTGAAGAAATAACGTAATAACCTCCTCCTGTCAGGAGATAACCGATTAAAATCAATAAAAAAGGAAGAAACATATAGATTAATACAATAAAAATACCTATCATACCCTGGGAAAATATATCCATCATATCATCCCATTCCGGCGGTTCCTTATATTCGCCGTGAAGTATTTTTCTGTAAGCTCTTATAAAATAACCAAAAATGAGAGGTACTACAAGAGAACAGGCAGAGCCAATAAGAAGTCTCTTCCACAGGCACTTTCCTTTGAAAGGATAGGAAAAAGCGGGACCATAATCAAGTTTCATACAGCACCCCCCGTTATCAGTGAAAAAGTCCTTTATACCACATACTTAAAGCACTCTTAATATGACCTTTATATAAATAATAATATCCAATATCCCAGTATGCAGATTTAAAAGAAGGATCTATATATATAACTTCTTCCAGATTTTTTATAGCTTTATCAAGCTCTCCTTTAGAATAGTAAGCCTGGGACAGATTATAAAGTATGAGTTTATCTCCTGCATTAATCTTTATGGCTTCTTCCCAGCACATTACAGCAGAAGACGAATCCCCGAGTTTATAATAGGAATTACCAAGATTACATAAAATCTTGTAATTGCCCGGGCTCAAATCAAGGGCTTTCTGATAAGCATTTATGGCATTTATATAATCTTTTTCCATACTGTATATATTTCCAAGATTATAGTAAGCATCACTGTATGAGCTGTTTAATTCTACAGCTTTATTTAAATACTTAATAGCTTCTCCGGTTTTCCCTCTGTTGGCGAGAGTAATAGCAAGATTGTTATAAACGAGATAATTATCAGGATTAATGCGAATAGTTTCTTTGAATTCTTCTACAGCCTTATCCATAAGGTTAAAATGCTGGTAAACACAACCGAGATTGCAATGGGCTTCTTCACAGTTCATATCCATGGAAAGAACCAGAAGATATTCATCTCTGGCATGTTCATATTGACCCAGGGCAAGATATGTATCTCCCAGTTTATTATGAAGTTTTACAGATGCTTCTCCGGAACAGGTAATTGCACTTTTATATTCTGTAAGTGCTCTGTCATATTTTCCAAGATTATAAAGAGATTCTGCCAGATAAAAACGAGCTTCCCCGTTACCGGGATCAGCAGACAGGATATGTTCAAATTCTTCGATAGCTTCCTGATAAAGGCCTTCCTTGAACAGAGAAAGGCCTTTATCACAGGCACCATCATGACCATATCCGAAGGCAGAAAATGAAATGAAGAAAATCAAAATAAAAATAACAGATAAAAACCATAATCTTCTATATATCAGATATGTATCCATATTCTTTTTCTTAATCCGTGATGTAATACAGGCTCACAACTCGCCGGCTGAAAATAATTAATTGGCAGTCGGCACGGGAGCAGTCTGAGTAGGAACTCCTGTATCACTCTGAGTCGGTACAGGCACATCCTGAGCCGGTGCACCGGTATCAGCCTGATTTGCGTCAGGAACTTTTGTTCCTGCCGGTTCAATCTGAATCGAATTCGGATCTATTACATTCTGTACAAGATTCATACTCTTAAGTTCATTCATAAACTCTTCGTGTTTTCCCATTTTCTGATATAAATTTGCAAGTTGACTGTGAAGTTCCATAGAATTAGGATCCAGTAAAAGAGCCTTCTTATAGGTTTCTACAGCTTTTTCATTATGCCCCTGCACTGCATAGGTAGTGGCAAGTCCGGCAAAGAGGAAAGGCCTGTTCGGATCTTTAGAAATAGCCTTTTCATATATTGTAACAGCATCATCATATTTTTTCTGCTTTACGTAAATTTCACCGAGAGCAGAATGAATTCTTACGTCATCAGGCTGTTGTTTCAACATATAATTGAATTCTTCTTCTGCCTTATCATATATATTTTCATTCATATAAGCTATGGCAAGAAATTGGTGGGCATATAAATTGGTCGGATTGCTTTCAAGTATTTTCTGTAATTCAGGTATAGCTTCCTTTGATTTTCCGGATTGTATAAGATAAGATGCGAGACTGAAACGATTGTCAAGATTATTCGGATCGAGTAAAACTATTTTATTCATAGCTTCTAAAATCTTGTCATCATTGGTTTTTATAACATATTTTGTAATAGACTGTATCTCTTCCTGTTTAAAACCTGCCTTTTTTAGCTCTTCTAAAAACTTCTCTACAGGATATTTCTTATTTTTCATAGCTGTCAGAACAGTCAGTTTATCTGCAGAAAGGAGAGGTTTAATATTATCTATATCTTTATCGGTGAGTTCACACCACGATTGTTTATCATAAACCTCGCATAATAATTGATAACTGCTGATATCATTTGGATCTTTGTTTACTGCGGTCTGAATTGCATCAAGAGCTTTATCAATTTCATTTGTTGCCATATAAGCTCTTGTAAGTTGACGATAATTAAAATCACTGGGTTCTTTGGCAACTGCAGCAAGGCATCGTTCCAGTTCTGCCTTTGCGTCATCAGGGTTATCTGCCTGCTCGGGCATAGGTATGTTTTCCTCTGAATTAAATCCCATAAAACCAAAGCCTACTGTACTTATAATAAGCATAAAAGCGACAAATCCTACTACAACCCAGCTTATAACAGGATATTTACTGAGTAGATTCTTAAAATCTTTCACCATAGTTCATTACACCTCTTAATATATATTTTATTGAATGTCTTCTATTAAAGGCATCCCTTCATTATTTAAAGGGTTCATATAAATATTATAATTTATATTTACAGTGGAAATAAAACCTCCTGCAATAGTTCCTTTATAATCTTCCTTTGATAAAGTGATAATATAATTACTGTTAGAATTAAAGGTAAAACTGAAATTCCCCTGACTATCACTTATTACGGAATTACCGTAACTGGAAGTTAATACAGCATCGGAAACAGGTTCACCGGTAATTACATCCATGACTTTCCCGGACAGAGTAGCAGAAGTGGTACCGGGATTTACACTGCTATCACCACCACATCCGGCCAGTAAAATATTTAAAAAAAGAACAATTAAAATCGTTATTTTCTTCATTAAAGTACACCTCCTTATTTCTTAAACACAATACCGGTGGATGTACGGTTTAACATATAATATCCCTTGCCTGTGTCAATATTACCGGAATCATAGGCTAAAGGCATAAAAGCTTCTCGAGACGTATCATAATAATAAATTGTATCCAGTAACATTCCCTGAGATTTTGCCAGTGAAAGGGTCTGACCGTCTTCAAGGGTCACAGAAGATGTTCCCCAGGAAACTGGCATATTGTAAGGGTTTCCAACAGGCTTCAATCCGGCGCCCTGAAAGGATCTTGTAAAGGAAGAGCCTGTCAGAACAGTACCTTCCGCACTGGCAGTAACACTGTTACTGGATTCAGTCCAGTAAGCTTTTCCAGGCTCAAGCTGTCCCGGGTCAGAAAGGCTTATTTCTTTTGCAAGGCCTTTTTCTATTTTTCCTTTTATATCCTGAATATCTCCTCCTTCTACATAATAAAATGAACCGGAAAAACCACTTACAGTTTTGACCGATTGAAACGGGAAAGAGAGAAGATTCCATCCCGCCGATAAATTGTACGTAATTTTATTACTGGAAATACTTCCTTCTGTAAGGGAACGATAGACATTTATTCTTTTACCATTGAGCTGATTTAAATAATCGGCATAATTAACTATCTGACCGGCAAGCTTCTCTCCCTTTAAAGAAGGATCTCTGGAAATTATAAGACCTGCAAGGCCTGATACCAGAGGAGTTGAAAATGATGTTCCGGATCCGACATCATAGGTTTTTTTACCTATCTGTGTTGTATGTGGCACCGCACCGGTCTGAGAATGATTACCTTCCGGATAGGCGCCGTAAACTTTATTTCCTGTGGCATATATGTCTACATCTGCACCGTAATTAGAAAATGTAGACCTTGTGCCATCCTGTTCCACAGAACCTGCAGATATAACACCCGGTATATTAGCAGGGAAATCGGATTTTGAAAGACCATTATTTCCTGCTGCTGCAATAACAACAATACCTTTATTTATGGCATCAGTTACGGCAGAGGTAATGGATGGGAATTCATCCGGTTCTCCCTGAACGCCAAAACTCATATTTATTACACTGGCACCGTTGGCTGCAGCATAATTAACAGCTGCAGTAACTGCAGATGTCGTAAAAATGGCAGCAGATCCGCTTTTAGGCTCATATCCCGCTCTGAGTGCCATAATTTTACATGTCCAGCCCATACCTGTAACACCGATACTATTGTTACCTGCAGCGCCTATATGACTTGAAACAAAGGTACCATGTCCTGCAAAATCATCGGAATTGCCATCGGCAGGGTCATTATCTTCACCATCTTCAACAAGTGATGGCGATACATCTACAAAATCCCATCCCCTGTAATCATCTATAAAGCCATTATTATCATCATCTACGCCATTTCCGTTATAACCGTTCGGGTCAGGAGACCATAAAGCAGGATTATTCCATGGGTCTTTGGAATTAACCCACATATTTTGACTTAAATCCGGATGGTTCCAGTCCGCTCCGCTATCTACTACAGCTATTACAGCAGCTTCATTCCCTGTCTGAATATCCCATCCTTTCTGAACACTCATGGTTGAAAGATAATCTTTCTGATTTGAATAGTCCGGGTCATTGGGAACAGTTTCACTTGCATAAAGTATATAATCAGGTTTTGCATAAATAACCCCGGGGAAAGACACATAGGCTGCTGCAACATCTTTTACGTTAATATCAGGAGAAAAGGTTATTTTATATAAATTATCGGCAGTGCCTGCACTTACGCCGGCTCTGTGAGGATATACATGTTTCATGGATGTTACATGAATCTTCTTATTCAGAGAATCCATTTTGCTAAAACCTGTAAAGAATAAACCTTCTTTTTTTGATAACTCTAGAGGCGTGGAAAATTTCACAAGAATCTCACCGGGCATATAATCAATGGAATAAAGTGCGTCAACATGACCCGGTAGTAACAGTATTACAGATAAAATAGCAATAAAACAGGTGATAAAAAAATAAAATTTAACCTTCAATTACAAACAACCTTTCTAATAAAATTATGACATAATACCGGGAAATTACTTATGTGTCTATTGAGGGGGTTTTAAATTTTTTAATTCCTCTTCAACTGATTTCTTAACAGAAGCATATTGAGCTGAATTACAGAGACTGAGAGCTTTATTAAAAAAGTCTATTGCTTCCGTTTTTTTATCCTGAATTACATATATAATCCCGATAGTAGAAACAGGCAAAGGATTATCAGGTATTATACGTGACACATCTTTTAACATATTAAGAGCATTATCCAGCCTGCCGGTTTCAATATATTTACGGCTCAATTCGCAAACTGCAACACCGAGATTAAATTTTGCTGTACTATGAGCCGGTTCAAGCCTCAGAACCAGTTTTAATTCTTCAATAGCCTTTTCAAAAAATCCCATTCTTGCGTAGGCTATGCCAAGATTATTTCTGACCCTGGCTTCACTGGTCGTTACCTTCATCGCTTTATTAAATTCTTCTATAGCACGCGGATAATCACCATTATTAAAGTAACTTTCACCTGAAAGCAAATAAGCTTTCTCTTCAGAACTCACAATATTTAAACTCCCGTATTTTATTATTTATCTCTCACTTTTCATCTATAGCCTTTCAGATCACTTTTCAATGCTGATTATACTGAAAGCTACCTTATTATTTATACAGGTAATCACAAAATCCTTCCTGTACTCTAGATAAAACTTTTATATTGAGCTATAATTAATTCGTGACGGGTGACGCGTGACGCGTGACGCGTAATATTACCCTATAATATCACATTTCTTAATTTAATGACAGTATATGTTACTGACCTGACCATAAAGGTCTTCCTCCCGTCACGCGTCACGCGTTACCCGTCACGAAAGCATAATGGAAGAAAGGAAGTTTATAATAGTGGAAATTATAAAAGACCATACAAAAAGTCTCTGCCCCGAGTGCTATAAAAAAATAGATGCCACAGTAGTTGCAGAGGGCGGTAGAGTAATTATGATAAAAACCTGTCAGACTCATGGAACATTCAGAGGTCTGGTGGAAAAAGATGTAAATTTTTATAAAAAGATTACCAGTGCAAACAAAGATGACAGTAATTTCAACAGATGTCTTATGATAAATATAACCCATGCCTGCAATTTAAAATGCCATCTGTGTTATCTTCCGCAGAGAGATATAAAAAAAGATCCCTCTATGGAACAGATAAAAAATGCCATAAGAAATTATCCGGGCCATGCCATTTCTCTTTCAGGGGGAGAACCTACAATGAGAGACGATCTGCCTGAAATAATAAATTATATTGTTGAAGCAGGGAAAATCCCCATACTGGTAACAAACGGAGTAAAACTCTCTGATTATGATTATCTAAAAAAGCTGAAAGAAGCAGGTCTGTTGATTATAAATTTCTCATGCAATGGCTTTACGGAAGATGTATTTATATCCATAGAAAACGCACCCCTTCTCAACATAAAAATGAAAGCGTTATCTAACATAAAAAAACTCGGAATAAAAACACAGTTTTCTTTTACAATGTCCGAGGGAATAAATGAAAATCAATTCGGAGAAGCCATTAAATATATACTGAACAATGAGGATTTTATATATCAACTCAGGGCAAGAGTATCTGCACCTATAGGGCTGTCTCTGGGAGAAAAAACCCTTTATCTGTCAGATTTTCTGAATATTCTGGCAGATAAGACCTGTGTTACCAGAGACATTATGGTTGACTACTGGTTAACATACAGTCCTTTCCCAAATCCCTATGTATTTACAATGAACTACCATCATTTTATGAGTATGTGTAACAGGGAAAAACTCACTCCCGGAACAGGAGGAGATATAGTAATTTTTTCATGGCCCGATAAATACAATATAGATTACGAAGAGATAAAAGCACTGGATCTGGATATTTTAAACAACAGAGGACAATTCCTCAATTACTGGGATGGAATTATAAGGAATGAAAGATATAATTTTTTATAAATTCCGGTAATGCATCAGTTTAAAGAAGTGTAGAATCATCTTCATATAAAATTTTTACTTCTCTTACTCTTCTGTCTTTCTCTTCAGCCATTTCATAAAAGCTGTTAAGAACCTCATTGGCTCTTCTGGCTATATCCATAGCTTCCTTTACAGTTGCTTCCTGTTCTTCATTTACTTCAAATTTTTTACCGGGTCCCTCTTCATCCAATCCTTCATCAATTATTTCTTCTAAAACCAGCTTCATTGAATTCAGACTCTGTAAGAATAAGCGTATAGACTTGAGGCCGCAATCATATTGCTCTTGAAATTCACTTTTCATTGTCGTTTCAAGTTCTTCATCGAATTCAGGAAGTTCGGCTATATATGGATTCGGATGTTTTGGTTTGGCATATCCTGGAGGTTTTGGTCTGGCTTTAGGCATACTCTTTATTAGATCTCTCTCACCTCTCTGAAAATCCTTTTCCTGTTTTTCAAGCCTGGTGAGTAAAATCTGAGGAGATATTTTACCATCCAACATTTTATTTCCAACATCCAGTATTTGCATCAATCGTTCAGTTCTCGGGCCTGAAATAGTAGGAGCCACATTAATACTAATTTTAGGCAATTTTGCATTACATCTGTTACAAACATTGGATCCATGGGGATTATCTTCTCCGCATCTAAAACACAACACTTACTCTACACTTCCTTTATTCATAAAAAATCTTACTGACCTGAACATAAGTATTTAATAAAGATCTTCCTCCCGTCACGCGTAACGCGTTACGCATCACAAGAGCATATATTTATTATTTATGCTCACCTCAGTAATTATAATAATATAAGTATAACGAGAAAAACTCTTATGTCAATATTTTAAGTTACTTTTACTAAAAAAACTAATAAATTCTATAAAGGCCATAAATCTAACCTTGTAAAAGTATATTGATTTACAGTCATATCATCTTCTCTTGTCTCAAAAGCAATTTTCTCAGGAGAAAAGTCTTTTATGCCGGTATAGTAATAACAGTATTTAGATCTGAGAAAATCTCCGAAACCCGATAGTTCAGGCTTCATTATAGTAGTTATTATACTCTTGGGAAACCAGAGAAAATATTTTTTCTCTTCTTCCCAGAGATCTTCCGTTTCTTTACCGGGATGTATCCTGGGAGTATAGTGTTCGGAAAAATCAGGATGCCCCTGGGAAAAAGGATTTATTTCATCATCTGTTACAAGCAAAAAATAAAAATTTGTATCTTTTTTGAAAAATCTTCCAAGAAAATTTTTTTCTTTCTCCTGATTCAGTTTAAATCTTCTTATTTTCTTCTTTTCCATTTGTTTTCCCGGTATAATATAAAACTTATCATTTTTCCTGTAACATTCATGAAGTTCTTCCGGATTTTCATTTATAACCTTTGGCTCTGCCCTGAGAAGGGTATTTTTTATAGCAATAGAAAATCGATAAAGTAGTTCCATACGGCTGTTTATACTCTTGTGAAAATCGAGTCTGCTTTTTTCTGGTATGGTAGATGCATATTTGTATTTACTATTTATGGCATTAATGAAGATAAAATAATTTTCTCTGTTACTTTCCATATAAATAGCGCCATCTGCCGAGCCAAAACCGGCTTTATCGTCAAAATCCAGCTGGTTGAATATAAATAAATTATTTATTTTATTCAGCAATAAAAAAGGGTGGTTACCACATGCATCTTCAAACAAACACAGATATTCAAAGGGGTTCTGAGGCAATACGAAATTCAGGAAGAAACCCACCCATCCACTCTCAGAATAATAGGCCATATTAACCTTATTATTATAAGGATGAGTTGTATTATACAGTTCTATCATAATGTTTCTCCTTTACCGCTGGAAGCAAAAATTTTATATAAAAATTTCGTCGAAAGTGCCAGAAAACCTTCTTTATTATAAAATTATCTTTAGCAATTCAGCAATTCAGCAATTCAGCAGGTCAACCGGCCTGTGAAATACTGAAGCGGTAATTATAAAAAATAGAAGGAATCTAAAATAATTTGGCGAAAAGAAACCGGGATTCAACCGGGATTTCAGGGATTTTAGTGATTAACAGGATGGTGATTCTTTGAAACAAACATATCAGGAGTACGAAGAAAGTACCTTTTATTATCTCGTAGAAACCTGTTATCCTCATCCGATAGCAACTATCTTCCGTGCTATGAGGACATGCGACGATCTTCTTGGAAAATTCAATGCATGCTGTTTTTTATTTGAAACAGTAATAAGATACTGTACATTAATATTACTTTCAGGATATCTTTCGTCGGAAGAGCAGAGAAACCCGAAAGCAGATGTATTTATATGGCAGTTCTTCGAAGAAAGAAATACTCCCAGAAGCTGGATGGAAATATTTAAAGACATGCTTCTTGTATATCTTTACAGCGGAAAATATCCTGTTGTTCCCAAACTCCTCACCCTCTATTATGATAAAAAAGGCAATGTTAACAATATAGGAAGAAAACTGGAAAAAGCTCTTTTTATAAGAGATCAGTTCGGAGCCATGGGCTGTGATTCTATAAAACTTGCCAGCAAACACTATCTGGAACTTGAAGAAATATTGATGATACTCCTTACAAGACTTGAATTTCTATGTGAT
>JBEHWO010000250.1:0-10133 GCA_040217695.1 Vulcanimicrobiota bacterium
TGTCCGGGGTGACGGGAGTTTCATACAGGGTATTAATAACAGGCCTTGCTCCGTATTTCTCATAGAAACGAAGTCTTGTGGCATTCTGTTTACATATATCTCTGTCCGGGCACAGGAGAGGATCGTCAGGGAGACATTCAAAAAAAATGCCACAGGTATTCAAAGCCGTTGCTTCTTCCCTTACTCTGTTATAAAGAGCACCTCCTATACCGCGGCCAGTCATTTCCTTTGCAGCAGAAATATAATCAAGATAACAGAAATTTAAAAAAGGAGCATGACAGAGAAGAGCAAAACCCTGCACCTGAAATTTATTGTTTTCAAGAACAAAAAGTATGGAACGGAAACGATATTTCAGAGGATTGCTTAACTGCTCAGGTAATTTTTCTATTTCATGATCCGAAAGTTCATGAAACTGAGTCTTTAATATATGCTGAACCTGATTTACAGACTCTCTGTTGGATGGAATGGTATTATCATAAATACGACGAATTCTAAACATTATCTTTTATATCTTTTTCGAAAAAAGCCTGTCCATGCTCTTCAATTGTAAGCAACACTTCTTCAGAAGGAGGAGGAGACAGGTCAAGATGATCTACCAGTTCTTTCAATGAAGCAAGAAGTTCTTCTATTTTCTTCTCTTCAAGTTTACTGATAGGAGTGAATATATTCCATACCTGTGATACTTCCAGCCACTGTGCAAGACCTTTTCCTTCTTCGGTAAGAGTGATCTTCAATCTTCTCCTGTCATTTTCAAATCTTTCAACATTGACCCATCCTTTTTTAAACATACGAAATACTATACCTGATACGGTGCTTTTATTGAGATGAACTCTTTCACTCAATTCCGTCATAGATATATAATCTTTGTTGTTTAAAAGAAGAATTATATTGGCCTGATGAATGGTAATACCATAATTTTTTTTCAATATCTGAGTCTGACATGAAAATTTATGATAAACCTTTAAAAATAAATTCCTTATTTCTTCTATATATTTATTTTCCATAAATTAACCTTTCAATATTAAGTGGTTGTAAAAAACAACCTTATCATAGTTGCAATCGTGACGAGAGTACAGGAACCATAATTTCCCAGAGTTATTTTCTTACAGTCCCCAAGCTAGATTTTTCTTTCCCGATCATTTTTTTTGAGCTTCTCTGAGGCAATCTGAACAGAGGCTTTGAGAAAACTCCAGCTCAGATCTATGTTCGAGATAGGCTTCTATCCTCTCCCAGTATCCTTCATCATTATGCACTTTCTTACATTTTACACAGATTGGTAAAAGACCTTTCAATATCTTTATATTATCAAGTGCTTCCCTGAGTTGAATACGAATTTTATTTCTTTCCAGAGCATATCTTATAGTACGGGATAATAATTCACTGCTCAGATTTTGCGGAGGTAAATAATCCTGTGCTCCTATATTTAGAGCCTTTATGGCAGTATCTTTATCGTACAATCCCGTCAGAATGACTACAGGTATATTCTGATTGGTATTATATATTTTCTTAAACTTTTCAAGTTCCAGTGGTTTTGACAGAGTAAGATCCATAAGTATTATATCAATTTCGCCCTGAGATATAATTTGTATACCTTCATCGATATTATCAGCAATTTCCAGGCAGAAAGGTTCTTCATAATCTTCTGAAAGCATTTGCCGGAGTTTTTCAACATCTACGGCATTATCTTTAAAAACCAGAATATTCAAAGGTTTCATAGTAATACCCCCGGATAGTTTTTATATAAATCTTTCTTTAAAACCATTAAAAATAAAAACTGACATGACCGATTGGTCACAACGAAGGATGAAAATTTGTCCCTCCCGTAACGCGTGACGCGTGACGATTCTAATATAAATCCCTGTACATTTAAATTATAAACTATAACAATAAAGAATATAACATAATTTATATAAAATTACCATATTACAGTAGATATTCTTTTTCATTGCAGGCAAATTTTATAAAAACATGTAGAATTTTCTTCCATATATTGTTATAATGTTTATCAGTAATACTATCCGCATGAGATTTTTTTATTACTTATGATTTCCTATGATTTGCTTTAATTTCCATAACAGATCCCTGAAAAATAAATTTTATACGTTTGCCAGAAATTCAAATGGAGGCTATTTTACATGGAACAAAAAACACATGCTCTAAGATTATATGAAGAACCCTGGTATTCTATGGATGAACAATCAGTATATGACGAAGTAAAAAGTACCATAGACGGCCTTGAAGAAGGAGAGGCTTCTCACAGACTGACTGTTTACGGTCAGAATATATTGCCGGCAAGAGTACCTCCGACTATAGCGGCAATATTCTTTCATCAATTAATAAATCCCCTTATATTTATACTGATTGCTGCCGCCATAGCATCACTTGCAATCGGAGACAGCAAAGATGCTATATTTATAATGATTGTAATACTTCTGAACAGTGTAATAGGCACATACCAGGAATATAATGCAGAAAAAAGTGCGAGCCGCCTGCAGAATATGATAAAAATAAAAGCAAAAGTACGACGTAATAAAAAAGAACAGGAAATCAATTCTGAAGACCTTGTGCCGGGAGACATAGTTCTCCTTGAGTCAGGGGTAAAAGTGCCTGCAGACCTCCGTCTGGTACAGGTAAATAATCTTACTGCAGATGAAAGTTTCCTTACAGGAGAATCTATTGCTTCTGAAAAAAACATTTCTATTCTGGATAGAGACACAGGTGTAAGTGAAAGAAAAAATATGGCTTTTGCCGGGTCAATGGTTACTTCAGGAAGAGGAACAGGTGTTGTGGTTGGTACAGGCCTTGAAACACAGGTAGGTATGATAGCAAAAAAAATCGCCACGTCAGAAAGCGGGAAACCTCCTCTCCTGTTAAGAATGGAAAAATTTACAAAACAGATAAGCATTATAGTAATTTTTATAAGTATTATTCTGTCAGCATTACTCATGTATCAGGGGCTTAAAGCATCGGAAATTTTCTTTGCCGTAGTTGCTCTTGCTGTTTCAGCCATTCCCGAAGGACTGCCTGTTGCCCTGACAGTTGCACTTTCAATTGCGACTCAACGTATGGCAAAGAGAAATGTTATAGTCAGAAAACTTACCGCCGTTGAAAGCCTGGGCAGTTGTACTGTTATAGCCAGTGATAAAACGGGAACCCTTACGGTAAACCAGCAGACAGTTCGCAGGATAGTGCTTCCTGACGGGCATGTATTCACCATTTCCGGCGAAGGTTATAACGGAGAAGGAGAAATCAGTCGTGAACAAAAAGAAGATAGTGAAGCACCATGGAAAGGACTCAAAAAACTGGCTGAATTATCCGTAATAGCAAATGAAGGGTCTCTGACAGAAGAACAGGACGGATGGAACTATCACGGTGATGCCATAGACGTAGCTTTTCTCGGTCTGGCCTGTAAAGCCGGTATCAACATAGAAACCTTCCGCAATAATATTAAACTCTGCGGAGAAATACCATATGAATCAGAACATAAATTTTCTGCTACCTTTTATAAAGAAAACAATAAAATTTTTGTTGCTGTCAAAGGTGCAGTAGAGACTGTTTTAAATTTTTGCACTATGGTAAACGCAGAACATGTTGAACTGAACACAGAAAAAATAGAAAATCAGGCAGAAGAAATGGCATCAAAGGGTCTCAGGGTTCTCGCCGTTGCAGGAGGAGAATATAAAGGAAATGAAAAGAAAGACATCTATGAAATAAGTGACTTAAAAGAACTGGTTTTTTACGGACTTGCAGGCTTTATAGATCCTTTAAGACCTGAAGCCATTGAAGCAGTAAATAAATGTAAACATGCAGGAATAAAAGTAATAATGATTACAGGCGATCATCCTTCCACTGCCTCTGCTATTGCAAAGGAACTGGGTATATCGGGAGAAGAGCGGAACACTGTTACAGGCCGGCAATTAAGTGAATCAGGAACACCTGACAGTCCGGCCTTTGAACAGCTTGTATGTTCGTCGAATGTATTTGCAAGGGTTTCACCGACACAGAAGCTTGAAATTGTTGATATGTTGATGAAAGAGGGAGAATTTGTTGCAGTAACAGGAGACGGAGTAAATGATGCTCCCGCTATGTCACGGGCCAATATCGGTGTTGCCATGGGTTCAGGTACAGATGTGGCAAAAGAAATCAGTTCTATGATCGTAGCAGATGACAATTTCTCCTCTATAGTTTCAGGTGTTGAAGAAGGAAGATTTGCCTATGATAATGTAAGAAAAGTAATTTATCTGCTTATATCTACAGGAGCGGCAGAAATTATATTATTTTTTGCTTCTGTCCTTGCCGGTCTTCCTCTGCCATTACTGGCTGTACAGTTACTATGGCTGAACCTTGTTACAAACGGCATACAGGATGTAGCTCTTGCCTTTGAGGGTGGAGAACCGGGTGCTATGAAAAGAAAGCCCAGAAAGACAGATGAAAAAATATTCAATCCTCAGATGATCAATCAAACACTGGTATCGGGGCTTGCTATAGGAGTGACTGCCTTTATTTCATGGTACTGGCTTATAAAAAATCAAGTAATGGATGAAACTTCTGCCAGAAATATTATTCTCTTACTTATGGTATTAATGCAGAATTTCCATGTATTTAACTGCCGTTCTGAAGCTACGTCAGTCTTTAAGGTACCTCTGAGCCGTAATTACATACTCATACTGGGAGTAATACTGGCACAGGGAATACATATCTTGAGTTTATTCTTACCTTTTATGCAGAAAATTTTATATGTAAAAGCAGTGACATTTACCGAATGGTCAATTGTTTTACTGATAGCTGCAATCATTTTAATAGTTATGGAGATTTTTAAGATAATAAATAATTATACTTCAAAGACATGATGTTCATAAATAAAACAACCGTATGTATTCTGCTGATATGCTCTAAATTACTGGCCGGCACAGTTTTATTGCGTAACAATTTATAATTACTGGTTTAAACATTAATACAATATATACTCCCGTGCCGCGTGACGCGTCACGGGAGAAAAACGTTTATTACATACTTATGCTCAGGCCAGTAATAACCTCTTAATGCATAAGGAACACAGGTGACTCATCACACATTACGAAACATCTAATTCAGAAATCATTCTCTTACATCGGAAAATTTTCTGTAAGAAAACCTGAGCATTATCTGAATATTACAAATCATCTATCTTCAACAGGGACGTAATCTCTATGTTTATGCCCCGTATAAAGCTGTCTTGGCCTGACTATTTTCTGGGTGGCGTCGCCGAACATTTCAAGCCACTGAGAACACCATCCCGGAATACGTCCTATAGCAAAAAGAACGGTGAATATATCAGAAGGAAACTTCATGCTCTGATATATAAGCCCTGTATAGAAATCTACATTGGGGTAAAGACCTCTCTTTACAAAATACTCATCTTCCAGAGCAATACGCTCTACTTCAAGTGCAAGCTCAAGAAAAGGATTCATACCTGTTACTTCAAAAACTTCATAAGCAAGTTTCTTTACTATAGCAGCTCGCGGGTCATAAGACTTATATACCCTGTGGCCGAACCCCATCAACATAGCTTCTTTTGCTTTCACTTTTTTTATAAATTCAGGCACCTTATCCTTTGAACCTACTTGAGCAAGCATCTTTAATACCGCTTCATTTGCGCCGCCGTGGAGAGGCCCGTAAAGAGCTGCCACTGCAGCTGCCACCGCAGTGAAAGGATCACAGTGTGAACTGCCAACACTTCTCATGGCGTTTGTACTGCAGTTCTGTTCATGATCTGCATGAAGTATAAAGAGTTTATCAAGGGCTTTAATCAATACAGGATGAACCTTACATTCCTCGTCAGGCATGTTAAACATCATATGAAAGAAATTTTTCACATAACCGTAATCATTCCTGGGATATATATAAGGCATACCCATTCTGTGCCTGTATGCGAAGGCAGCCAGAGTCGGAGCCTTTGCAATGAGGCGGAGAACAGACCTTTCATTCTGTTCCGGATCCTTTACGTTTTTTGACTCGCCCCAGAAACATGAAAGTGCCGATATGGTAGCTACAAGTATCCCCATAGGATGGGCATCATAATGAAAACCATCCATGAATTTTTTAATATTTTCATGTACGTAAGTATGGGTCAAAATATTTTTTTCGAATTCTTCAAACTCTGTCCCGGTCGGTAAATCTCCATAAATAAGAAGATAGCATACTTCAAGAAAACTGCTTTTCTCTGCCAGTTGTTCTATAGGGTAACCTCTGTATTTAAGTATACTATTCTGCCCGTCTATAAAGGTAATCGAGCTTTTACATGTAGCAGTATTTAACAGAGCAGGGTCGTAACTCAGAAGACCAAAATCGTCGTCCTTTGTTTTAATCTTTCTGAGATCAATGGCATTTATGGCACTGTTTTGTACCAGAGGCAGTTCATATGTTTTCCCAGTCCTGTTATCAGTAACAGTAAGAGTTTCTCTCATTTTAAATACCTCCCTCAAAATAAAAAATTTTCTCGAAAAATATTATAACATAAATATATGAAAATTTCGAAAGTGTCAGATATTTTGTGTAAATTCACCCTAAAATAAGGCTTCGATAATAGTGTAGTTCATAACACATTACAGATAATCCTCCCGTCACGCGTTACGCGTTACGCGTCACTGGAGCATAATGGCAGATGATTTTACATATTACATAGATGGCATGTTCATCCATTTAAAGAAAATAACAAATAATAAACTTATAACAATACATGTAACGATCATTACAGGAATACCGGTACGAAGCCAGAGATTAAAAGAAATAGGTTTTCTGGTTTTTTCACTCAGAGATACAATTATTACATTGGCCGTAGAACCTATAGGTGTGGCATTACCTCCAAGACCGACTCCCAGGGCAAGAGCCCACCAGAGAGAAGTAACATGTATGCCCATTTCTCCCAATTTTTGAATCACAGGAACCATGGCTATTGTAAAAGGAATATTATCAATAACGCCTGACGCTATTGCACTTACCCAGAGTAAAAGCATATCTGCAAGTAAGATGTTTTCTCTTGCCAGATCAATTATGCCGGAGGAAAACAAATGGAGTAATCCTGAAAATTTCAGTCCTCCAACACAGATAAAGAGAGAAGCAAAAAACAGAAGAACATTCCATTCGACATGACTTATAGTCTCTTCCATAGGAGGACATACAAGCAGTAAAGCAAGAGAAGCTCCCGTCAGAGCCACATAGGCAGGAGTAAGATGAAGCAGCCCCTGTAAGAAGAAAAATATTATTACAAAACCGAGGACTGTCAATATTTTTCTCGCATTCTGCGGATCCTTGAGGGCTTTCTTTTCATTCAGACTCATCAGGCCTTTTATAGTTTTAGGTTTTGCAGACAGTTCTTTACGAAAAACGATTCTGAATATAATAATAGTAACAAACCATGCCACAAGAGACATGGGAGCCAGATGGGTCAGGAACTCCAGAAAAGTAAATTTTGTAACAGTGGCTATTATTACATTGGGAGGATCTCCTACCATGGTGGCAATTCCTCCTATGTTTGACAGCATGGCTTCTGCCATAAGGAAAGGGACGGCATTTATATGAAGCATTTCGGCAATCAATATTGTCACGGGAGCAATCAGAACAACAGTAGTAACATTATCCAGAAACATAGATAAAACAGATGTAATTCCCCCCAGAAATACGAGTAAAAACCATACATTCCCTCCGGATTTTTTTGCAGTCACAATTGCTGCATACTGAAAAAAACCTGTCTGCTGAAGGAGTCTTACAAGGATCATCATGCCCAGAAGCAGTCCCAGTGTCTCAAAATCGACTGTGTGGAGCGCTTCTTCTGCAGAATAAAATTTCATGATTATCCCGCTCCCTACCATTACGGAAGCGCCAACCATCGCTGCAATAGTGCGGTGAACCTTTTCTGTAAGGAGAAGAGTAAACGTGAGAATAAAAATAACAAGAGCAATAATCTGAGGCAATGTCATATTAAAACATCTCCATTCATAAACGCAGAAAAAAATCCTGCCATAATACCTCCTGCAGGACATTCTTCTATATTTACAGCAAGTAAATTCATAAAATCATATTTATCCGTAATTTACGGCGTATTCATCCATTTAAAGGAAATAACAAATAATAAACTTATAACAAGACATGTAAAGATCATTACAGGAATACCGGTACGAAGCCAGAGATTAAAGGAAATCGGTTTTTTGGTCTTTTCGCTGAGAGATACAATTATCACATTGGCAGTAGAACCTATAGGAGTGGCATTACCTCCGAAACCGACGCCCAGGGCAAGAGCCCACCATAGTGAAGAAACACATATCCCCATTTCTCCCAGTTTTTGAATCACAGGAACCATGGCTATTGTAAAAGGAATATTATCTATAATTCCAGATGCTATTGCACCTACCCATAGTAAAAGTAAATCGGCAAGTAAAAGGTTCTCTCTGGCAAGGCCCACTATACCTGTTGAGAATAATTCTAATAATCCTGAAAACTTCAGTCCCCCCACACAGATAAAGAGAGAGGCAAAAAACAGAAGAACATTCCATTCGACATGACTTATAGTCTCTTCCATAGGAGGACGCACAAGCAGTAAAGCAATAGAAGCTCCTGTCAGAGCCACATAGGCAGGGGTAAGATGAAGCAGACCCTGTAAGAAGAAAAATATTATTACAAAACCGAGTACTGTCAATATTTTTCTCGCATTCTGCGGATCCTTGAGGGCTTTCTTTTCATCCAGGCTCATAAGTCCTTTTATATTTTTAGGTTTTGCAGACAGTTCTTTACGAAAAACGATTCTAAATATAACAAGAGTAATAAACCATGCCACAAGAGACATGGGAGCCAGATGGGTCAGAAAATCCAGAAAAGTAAATTTCGTGACAGTTGCTATTATTACATTGGGAGGATCTCCGACAAGAGTGGCAACTCCTCCTATATTTGACAGCATGGCTTCTGCCATGAGAAGAGGAACGGCACTTATATTAAGCATTTCGGCAATCAATATTGTCACGGGAGCAATAAGAACAACAGTGGTAACATTATCCAGAAACATAGATAATACAGATGTAGTCGCCCCCAGGAATACCATCAAAAACCATACATTCCCTCTCGATTTTTTTGCAGTCACAATTGCAGCATACTGAAAAAAACCTGTCTGCTGAAGGAGTCTTACAAGAATCATCATGCCCAGAAGCAGTCCCAGTGTCTCAAAATCGACTGTATGAAGCGCCTCTTCCGCAGAATAAAATTTCATTATTATTCCGATTCCTACCATTACGGAAGCGCCAATCATGGCGGCAATAGTACGGTGAATTTTTTCAGTAATGAGAAGAGTAAAAGTAAGGATAAAAATAACAAGAGCAATAATCTGAGGTAATGTCATGTCAGAGCACCTCCGCTTTCCATGGAAGCAGAGAGAAATCCTGCGGCAATATCCACACGGGAAGCAATACCGACAAGACGACCTTCTTTATTTACAACGAGTAAATCCATAAAATTATATTTATCCATAATGGCAAAAGCCCGCAACAAACCGCATTCCTCATCTACAAGAACAGGTTTTTCCATAATTTTTTTCATAGTAATATGTTCTATTTCCGGTATATCGCTGAAATGGAGATCCTCGAGAGAACCGAAGTCAGCTACAAAATCAATATTATCCAGTAAAGAAACGAAATTAGGCATAAAGACCTTTAAAATACAGGGAAGTCTTACCACCCCAATAAGAGTTTCATTATCATCCACTACAGGAAGTGTACCTGCCCGTCTTTCAATTATCAATTTCGCCGCATCCCTTACGGTAGTTGAAGCCCTGATAGCAATGACATCCTTCATACAATTCTTGAGTATCATTAATAACAACTCCTTTCGAAAATATTATTATAGTGTCATTTCATAACTTATTGGAATTTAATGGGTCTTAACGCGTAACGCGTGACGCGTTACGTGTTACAGTTTTACATACCTGCCCATCACCTATTACGCTTTACTCATTACGGGGTTATTATTTATGGATAGTTATGAAACTAAGGGGTTGTCAAGAAATAACCCAATCATATTTACGTCTATATCGTGACGCGTAACGCGTAACGCGTGACGCGAGGATGATAACCGTTCTAACAATTTGCCAGGGTTATTTTCTTACAGTC
>JBEHWO010000251.1:0-10120 GCA_040217695.1 Vulcanimicrobiota bacterium
GATGATACGTCGAAAAAATTATATGTTCCTGCAGAGGCATTTCTGAAAAAACTCGGATTAAACTCTTATTATAACTATTCCAGGGGGAAATTTATAGTAAACAAGGAGGTTCTTCCGGATGATTTTTTAAGAGTGGATCAATACCAGACTATATATCTCTCTGTTATTGATAGTCTGAATTTTTTACATATAAGTTATATATTTAATGATGTTATAGGAAAACCTATTATTATTGTAAAACCTGAGGGCCTGAACTTTGAACCGGGCCGTTATCCTGCCGGTAAAATACGGAATGCCACACCACAGCCTACCAGTAAAATAGACGATCCCTTTGATTACAACCCTCTTACCACACCTATGCCATGGAACGGAAATTATAACTATTATAAATAATGACCCGTGACGCATGCCCCGTGAAACGGGGAACATATATATGGCTGAGTGATATAAAAATCTTATTTATTCAACATATATTTCAATGCAGCCACAAAAACCTGAAGCGGTTTCTGTAAAAAAGGCTGGTCAATAGGTTCTTCGAAGCGGGAATTAATTACAAAATCGGCATAGGATTTGGTAAATCTTATATGTTTCTGAAATCCCGGTTCTACATTTCTTCTCCATTGATCAACAATATCCATCTTATCTCTGCCTCTTACCTTTTCATCTCTGTCAAGCCTTCTTGCCAGTCTCTCACCTGATGCGGAATCAACAAAAATTTTATAATCAAATAGATCCCTTACTCTTTCATCTGTAAAGATAAAAAGTCCTTCAATAATAACTATTTTTTTTATGGTAACCATTTTTTTATCCTTACTTCTTACATGATCTTTGAAATCGTACATAGGAATAGCTATCTCACTGAGATTATTCTTTTTAATCTTTGCAAGCGTATAGTACAGTTCATCCATATCAACACTTGAAGGTTTGTCGAAATCCACCTTCTTTCTTTCCTCTTCCGACATATAACTCAGATCTCTGTAAAAATTATCTGTAGAAATAATAACCAGGTCATCCACTTCCGAAGCTATATTCTGAGCAAATTCCGATTTCCCGGAACCGCTTCCTCCGCAGATGCCTATAAGAATCGGAAATTTAATCTCTCTGTCAAATATTTTATGCATAGGAAATCCCTCCCCTGAAAATTATATCGTAATGCGTAATGCGTGATGGATAATGCGTTTCTCACACATTACGCATTACATGTCAAACATTAAAGTCTGTCGATTATGGCTTTACCGAAACCTGAACAGGATAATTCATGAACATCTGTTCTGCCATCTCTTTCCATTAAACGGGCAAGATCATAGGTTACATGGGCATCAAGTATGGATTTTTTCATGGCATTCACTATAAGCTGACTTGCTTCCTGCCATCCTATATAATCAAGCATCATAACAGCTGAAAGTATTAAAGAACCGGGATTGACTTTATCAAGGCCCGTGTATTTCGGAGCAGTTCCATGAGTTGCTTCAAAAAGTGCATACTCGTCACCTATATTTGCACCGGGACCGAGACCGAGACCGCCTACAAGAGCTATAGCGGCATCGGAAAGATAATCACCGTTTAAATTTGGCAGAGCAAGAACACTGTATTCATCAGGTCTTGTCTGAATCTGCTGGAATATAGAATCTGCAATACGATCCTTTATTAAAATTTTCCCTTCAGGCATCCTGCCTTCATATTTACTCCACAATTCCTTTTCCGGAACAGTAATATGTCCGAATTCTTCTTTTGCCACTTCATAACCCCATTTACAGAAAGAACCTTCTGTAAATTTCATAATATTTCCTTTATGAACAATTGTAACAGAAGGAAGTTTCTGGCTTACAGCCCACTGAATGGCACTTCTTATGAGTCTTTTACTACCGAATTCTGAAATAGGTTTTACTCCTATACCACTGTCTTCCCTGATGGCTTTACCGGTTTTTTCTTTTATCAGTTCTATAATGGCACGGGCAACATCAGAACCTTTTTCGAAATCATGACCTGCATAAACATCTTCCGTATTTTCTCTGAATATAACAAAATTTACCTTATCTGCATATTTATTTGGTGCCGGCACACCGGAAAAGTATTGAACGGGTCTTACACAGGCAAAAAGATCCATCGACTGACGAAATCTTACATTTACAGAACGAAATCTAGGAGCAACTCCGTCAGGTTTATGGCATTCCTCACATTCTCCCCCTTTATACTGCTGATGTGAACAGTAAAGACATACATGAGTTTCTTCACCTACAGGTGTCGTAAAAGGTCCTTTAATGGCTACCTTTAAATATTTTATTGCCTCTATTGCTTCATCAGGCAATACTTCCCCATATTTGAGAAATCCTTCAAGTCCGGCATATATGGGACACCAGGCTATTGATTTTTTTCCTCCATAGGCTTTATTGACAGCAGCTTCCACTACTGACTGCATAACAGGAGTAATATCAATACCTGTACCATCACCGCGAAGAAGGCCTATAACAGGTCTGTCTCCTACTATCCTTTTTCCATCCTTAATTTGAATTAAATCTCCCTCCGGGACTTTAACATGTTTAAATTGAGTCATTACTTAAATACGGCATCTGAATTTAGAAGCTTATTACCACTCCAGGAAAAAGAGTATCCGAAAAAAATCTGTATCATTTGTAGATTGAGATTTTTGCTCGCGTGACGCGTAACGCGTCACGCGTCACGATATATAAGATTTTGGTTACTAATTTACCTGTTTCGGTATTTAGTGATGTGTTACGCACCATGCGTAACGGGAGGAATAATCTGTCGATTGTAATACCATGTTCCGACAGATACATCCAGAATATTCAGGAAAAACCGCACTCCTTTCTGAAAAATATTTCGACGGTTATTTTAACTGAAAAAACTCTAATAGTCAATTGGCAATAAAAAATGAAAAATCCTGTATTTTTACTGAGATGAGAATAAATAATACACATAAGTTTTCGTGACGCGTTACGCGAGGACAATAAGCATAATTTGCCAGAGTTATTTTCTTAAAGTCACCAGGCGAGTGGTGAATAGGTTTTATTAACCTCAATATTCACTATTTATAGTTTTTTGGATACTCTTTTACCTGGAGCGGTACTCAGGTCAGTAAATTATGTTATGTTCCGTTTTTGAACAAAATAAAAACACTATAAAGTAATTTATATTACATAATATAATTTTATGTGATATTACGAACAAAATCTCTTGACAAAAAAGATCATTATGTTATTATAAACAGGAAATAATGTGAAGCAGGAGAATATTATGATTACCAGTAAGAATTGCATTGTAAGATTATCAAGATATAGAAATGCACTTTACAGATTAAAGTCTATGGGACTTATAAGAGTTATTTCGAACAATCTGGCAGATGCCACAGGAGTAACGGCTCTTCAGGTGAGAAAAGATTTTTCTATGTCACATATCAGAGGTAATAAAAAAGGTGGTTATCAAATAGATAATCTTATTGAAAAATTAAATCAAATTCTCGGGAAAAACGAAGTTGAGCATGTTATAGTTGCAGGTATCGGTAAAATAGGAAGAGCTCTGGTTCAATACAGAGGTTTTAAAGAGGAAGGTATAAAGATAGTCGCCTCCTTCGATATAGATCCGCAAAAATATAATGAAGAAATAGAAATACCTGTCTTACCTCTTGAAAAAATGAGGGAGTATATAAAAAAGAATAATATAAAAATAGGGATTATTACTGTACCTGACACGTCTGCACAGCAGGTTTTAAATCTTATGGCCTGTTCCGGCATAAAGGGAGTATTAAATTTTGCTCCTATAAGGCTGAGGAGTACACCCGGAATAATAATAAACAATGTAAACCTTGTAATGGAGCTTGAGAAGCTGATATATTTTGTAAATACAGGAGAAAAAACAGGGGGAAATATCGGTGAAGACTATTAAATCCAGATTATTATTATCCTTTCTCTCTATCATACTGGTGCTTGGCATATCAAAAACCGTGATGGTTTATTATATAGTAGAAAAAGATATTATAGAAAGAGCTCAGAAAGAGGTAAAGGTAAGGCTCAATACTGCAAGAGCCGTATATATAAGAGATCTTGATACATACAGAACAGAATTCACTCTTATTTCAGACAGAGATAATCCTGACATAATTAAAGAAAAGCTCGAACTTGATTATCTGTATATAGTTAAACCGGATAAAAATAATATAAGAAGTGATATTGTCCGTGAAGCTTTACGTCAGAACAGAGGTCTCGGAGGTATAAGAATTATACCTAAAGAAGAATTGCTTGAAATGCACGATGACCTGTACGAAAAAATAAAAATAGAAGTAAAAGATACTGAACAGGCAAGGCCGGGGACATTAAAAGTTCTGGAAAGTGCCATGGCAGTAGAATATGCTCTGCCTGTAAATGAAACATCAGGAAAAACTGCATATATTATCTACGGGGGAAGAGTCATTAATAATAACAACGGTATAGTTGACAGGGCAAGGAGTCTTGTCTTTGAACAGGAATTATATAATGAAAAACCTACAGGAACTGTGACTATATTTCAGGACGATATAAGAATAGCGACAAATGTTCTGGATAAAGAAGGGAAAAGAGCTATAGGCACAAGGGTTTCCGAAGCAGTATATAAAAAGGTTGTAGAAGAAGGCCGGATCTGGGTTGCAAGAGCTTTTGTCGTAACAGACTGGTATCTTACTGCTTACGAACCTATTAAAGATATAAATGGCCATGTTATAGGCATATTATATGTAGGAATGCTTGAAGCACCATTCCGGGATATGTCAAGAGATATACTTTTTGGTATTATCACACTTATAGCACTTGCAACTATGATAGCAGCAATACTTTCTTATATACTTGCAGAAAGCATATCAAAACCGATCAAGGATTTACTCAATGCAACATCAAAATTTGCCGCCGGAGACCTGGATTACAGGGTTAAAACAGTTACTTCCATAGAAGAACTCACACAGCTTGATGAATCTTTTAATAAGATGGCAGAAAGGCTTGCAGGAAAAAGACAGAAGCTTGAAGAAGGAAATGAGAAACTCAAGGAACTGAACAAAAGTTATCTGGATTTAATAGGTTTTGTAGCACATGAGCTGAAAGGGATCCTGGCTTCAACCATATTAAATGCCTATACTGTAAGGGATGGATTTCTGGGACTCATCAATTTTAAACAGAGAAAAGCTCTCGATTCCATTACAAGAAATCTTGACTATCTCGAAGCCACTGTAAAAAATTTCCTTAATCTGAGCAGAATAGAAAAAGGTGAGATTAAAATAAGCAAAATAGATCTGCTTCTTAAAGAAGATGTATTTTCTGTTTCAGTGGAAGCTTTTTCAAAACAGGCAAGCGAAAAAGGCATGGAAATTATAGATAACATAGATAAAGGTATAAAACTGAAGGGTGATCCGGATTTACTTGCCATAGTAGCCAATAATCTCGTAGGGAATGCCATAAAATACGGATCTAAAGACGGAAAAATTATACTCACATCTTCCATAAAAGAATCTAAAATAGAAATAAATGTATACAATGACGGCATACCGATAAAAGAAGAAGATAAAGGAAAACTCTTCAAAAAATTCTCCCGTCTTGAATCCCAGCAAAAAAGAAAAGTAAGGGGAACAGGGCTTGGTTTGTTTGTTACAAAGGACATAATTGAAAAACATGGCGGAAATATACGGGTTGAACAGGGAGATAAGGGAAATTCGTTTATATTTACATTAGAAAGGGGATGTTAACTTTTGACTCCACTGGATATTATTAAAAAGAAAAGGTCTGAAGCCATAGCAAGAATTATAGGGAAAGGATATCTTTCTACAAAAAGGATTTATGTGGGAATGGCCACATGTGAAATAGCTGCCGGCTCAAAAGAAGTTATGGAGGTATTCCAGACAGCTATACAAAACGGTCTTGCTGATGTTTATCTGAGTCAGAAAGGCTGCGCAGGTAGATGTAACCTTGAACCTACCGTAGAAGTGGTAGAGGAAGGTAAAATACCTGTAAAATACGGGAATGTTACAAAAGAAATGGCAGCTGACATAATAGAAAAACACCTTAAAAAAGGTGAAAAAATAGAAGAATGGACTATTAAATAGCGAGGTATATAATGATGGAAACAAATGGAACTGTTATAGCATCGGAAATTATATTATGTAAAGGTCCCACCTGTATGAAACAGGGCTCAGGTGATCTTAAAGGGGATATAGAAAAAGAACTGGCAAAACATGGCCTTACAGGGAAAGTTAATGTCATCATTTCAGGATGTCTTGGCATGTGCGGCAAAGGTCCTATTATGATAGTAAATCCCGGTTATACCATTTACGGAGGAGTAACCGGTAAAGATATACCTGAAATAATAGAGGAACATATAATTAAAAATAACCCCGTAGCAAGACTTGCTATAGAAGATGATCATCTGTACAATCGTTTCTTCCGTATTTTCGGAGATGTCAATTTCTTCGGGAAACAGATGAGAGTAACACTCAGGAACTGTGGCATTATAGATCCTGAAAGCATAGAAGATTATCTTTCCGTAAAGGGTTATGAAGCTCTGGCAAAAATTCTTACTGACATGACTCCGGCACAGGTTATAGAAGAAGTCAAAAAAGCAGGACTTCGCGGCAGAGGAGGAGCAGGATTTCCTACAGGACTCAAATGGGAACTGACAGCAAAAGAAGAAAGTGAAGAAAAATATGTCATATGCAATGCAGATGAAGGAGATCCGGGAGCATTTATGGACAGAAGTGCCATAGAAGGCGATCCTCACACGATTCTTGAAGGAATGATTATAGGAGGATATGCCATAGGTGCAAAGAAAGGCTTCATATATATCAGAGCCGAATATCCTCTTGCCATAAAGAGACTCCAGAAAGCCATAGAAGCTGCAAGGAAAGATGGCTTCCTCGGTGAAAATATACTGGGAAGTAATTTCTCTTTTGATATTGAAATAAGACTGGGAGCGGGAGCCTTTGTGTGCGGAGAAGAAACAGCTCTTATTCACTCAATAGAAGGTTCCCGCGGCATGCCGACACCGAAACCTCCATTCCCTGCCCAGAGAGGTCTTTTCGGGAAACCAACTGTTATTAACAATGTGGAAACATGGGCCAATATACCTGTCATAATACTGGACGGAGCAGACTGGTTCAGTTCCATAGGAACTGAAAAAAGTAAAGGTACAAAAGTCTTTGCTCTCGCAGGAATGGTAAAGAATAATGGCCTTATAGAAATTCCTATGGGTACTACCCTGAGAGAAATCATATATGATATAGGAGGAGGTCTTCCGGGCAGTAAAAAATTCAAGGCCGTTCAGATAGGAGGGCCGTCGGGTGGATGTCTTTCAGAAGACTATCTGGAAACAAAAGTAGATTATGAATCACTGGTAAATGCGGGAGCAATGATGGGTTCAGGCGGTATGATTGTTATTGACGAAACATCCTGTATGGTAAATATTGCAAGGTATTTCCTGGAATTTACCCAGGATGAATCATGCGGGAAATGCACTCCATGCAGAGAAGGAACGAAGAGAATGCTTGAAATACTCACCAGGATTACTGAAGGAAACGGGAAAGAAGGGGATATAGAGAAACTGGAAAGACTGGCGACTATGATAAAGAAGTCTTCCCTCTGCGGTCTCGGTCAGTCAGCTCCCAATCCTGTCCTGAGCACACTGAAAAATTTCAGAATTGAATATGAAGAGCATATAAAATCCAGAAAATGCCGGGCAGGAGCCTGCAGAGCCATGATCAGTTATGAAATAAACGACTCATGCATAGGATGCGGTGCCTGTAAAAAAGTTTGCCCTGTAACGGCAATATCCGGTACTCCGAAGAAAAAACATATCATAGACATAGAAAAATGTATTAAATGCGGACTATGTTTTGATACCTGTAAATTCGGAGCCATAAGCAAGGTATAAGGAGAGATAATCTTATGAGTGAAATTACTATTTATATAAATAATAATCCCTACAAAGTAGAAGACGGACAGACAATAATGCAGTGTGCTGATAAACTCGGGTTTCATATACCCCGTCTCTGCTATCACCCGCAGCTTTCGATTGAAGGTGCCTGCAGAGTCTGTATTGTTGAAGTGGAGGGCATGAGAAATTATGCCGCATCATGTACATTCCCCGTAAAAGACGGTATGAGGATCCATACAAACACAAAAGAACTCAGAACGGCAAGACGGGATATTGTAGAACTTATACTGGACAACCATCCGGAAGACTGCCATATATGTGAAAGAGACGGAAATTGCGAACTTCAGAGACTTGCCTATGCCATAGGTATAAGACACAGACATTTCGAAGGTGAAAAGAAGCATTATGAAAAAGATCTTTCATCCCATTCCGTAGTAAGAGATCCCAATAAATGTATTCTATGCGGCAGATGTATAAGGATATGTTCGGAGATTCAGAAGGTAAATGCCCTCAGGTATGCTCACAGAGGATTTAAGACTGTTGTTATGCCTGCCTATGAAATGCCATTTAAAGACACTGTATGTACCGGATGCGGTCAGTGTATAAATGTCTGTCCCACTGCAGCTTTTGTTGAAAAGAACTATACCCAGGATCTTTTCGGAAAACTTGGCGACAAATCGCTTGTAAAAATAGCACAGTTCGCCCCTTCTGTAAGGGCTGCCATAGGAGAAGGATTTGACCTTGAACCCGGTTTAAACATGGAACATAATCTGGTAGCAGCTTTAAGGAAGCTCGGTTTTGACTATGTGTTTGACACACAATTTTCAGCAGATCTTACCATAATGGAAGAAGCAAGTGAATTTCTGGACAGACTCCAGGGCAACGGGAAACTGCCTATGATTACATCCTGTTCAAGTGCATGGATGAAATGTGTGGAACAGTTTTATCCGGATTTACTGGAAAATGTTTCTACCTGCAAGTCTCCTATGTCTATGTTAAGTGCTATGACAAAGACTTATTTTGCAGAAAAGATAAAAGTAGAGCCTGAAAATATACTGAATGTAGCCATAATGTGCTGTACTGCAAAAAAATATGAAGCAGCAAGGCCTGAACTCATGGTAAGAGGTTTACAGACTACCGATTATGTTATAACTACAAGAGAAATAGCCTGGATGATAAAATCTTCCGGCATAGATTTTGTTAATATTAAAGGTGAAAATTTTGACAGACCTCTCGGATTGTCGTCAGGTGCAGGAACAATCTTCGGCGTATCAGGAGGAGTTATGGAAGCGGCTTTGCGTACTGCCTATGAGCTGTATACCGCCGAAACGCTTATTGACATAGAATTTGATAACCTGCGAGGTTTTGAAGGTATAAAAGAAGCAAAGGTTATAATGGACGGCAAGGAAATAAGAGTAGCCGTGGCACATGGACTAGGTAATGCCAATACCCTTCTTGAGATGGTAAGAAAAGATCCAAAAAAATACCACTTCATAGAAATAATGGGTTGTCCCGGAGGATGCATCGGCGGAGGCGGTCAGCCATATGCCGGTTCAAATTCAATGCCCCTTGACGAAGAATTACTCAAGAAAAGAGCAGGAACTTTATATAATATTGACAGACAGAGAACCTTCAGAAGAAGTCATGCCAATCCTGATATACAGAGAATCTACAGGGAATTCCTCGGAAGACCTCTCAGTCCTCTGTCTCATGAATTACTACATACCCATTATAAACCACATGAGCCACAGGGTATAATTTCTAAAGATGTTAAAGCAAAATATTAAGAGTGAAAAGTGAAGAGTGAAGAGTGATACGTGATACGTGGTGTGAATAATATCACGCGTCACGCGTCACGCGTCACGCGTCACGCGTCACCTGATTAGGAGTGTAGATAAAATGATTGACACAAAAATTGATTTAAATGACGAAAAAATGATTAAATTGAGAGAATTCATGGATAAGGTTAAATATAATCCCCATCCAGAATCCTATCTTATAGGAATACTCCATAAAGCCCAGGAACTTTACGGCTATCTGGACAGAGCAGTAATGGATGAAATTGCTCTTACTATGAATATACCGACATCTCATATCTGGGGTGTAGCCACTTTTTATCATTATTTCACACTCAAACCGAGAGGAAAACATCTGATTTCAGTATGTCTCGGCACTGCCTGTTATATTAAAGGTGCAGATAAAGTATTGAATGCCA
>JBEHWO010000252.1:0-10096 GCA_040217695.1 Vulcanimicrobiota bacterium
AGGCCTGCTGCACCTGAAGGGCTATAACACTTTTTACCTGCTCAAGAGAAACCTCTGATTTCTTAAAATTTGCTTCTGCTTCTTCCACTTTATATTTTGTAAGTCCTCTGTCAAAGATCGGTATGGAAGCACCAAGAGTAGCAGTAAAACTGTTTGAAGGATTAAAGATGGTAGAACTGCCGGGGATATAGTCAAAATTAAAATACACATCAGGTTTTCCCTGGCTTCTTGCCACTTCTATAGCTGCTTTTGCCGCGCCGTTCAGCATCTCCATTTTTTTAATCTCGTGCCTGTTTTCATATGCAAGATTTGTAATATAGGCAAGATCTGCTTTCACAGGCCCACAGTCCGGTATACCCGTTACCAGTTCAATGGGGATTGTAAGAGGTATATACATAATATGTTTCAGTGATGTTTTTGCATGTTCAATATTGCTTTTTGCTTTTATCATATCCAGTTCTGCATTTGCCACCTGTGCCTTTGCATTTAACACATCTGCCATAGGAACAAGACCTTCTCTGTAAAAAGCCTGAGTTCTTTTAAGCTGTTCCTGTGCCGTATCCAGATTTTTCTCTGCCACGCCATACATTGCCTGTGCTTTCAAAACATTATAATCACCTTCTATTACTTTAAAAATGACATCCTGTTTTACTGCATCTCTCTCAAAGATTACACTTTCTTTTAAGAGAATGTTCTGATCCGTAAGGTTTGAAGTAAGGTCTCCGTCATAAACAGGGTAATTAAAATTCAGGGAAACCTGTGCCTGATCAGGTTCTCCCAGCACAAGTTCCGTATCTCCCATGGTGAACGAAGGGAGATTATATACTCTGGAATAGAAAATATTTGAACTAACACCCGGATATTTACCTGTTTCTGCCTGAGAAATTCTTGCGTCAGATGCCATTATCTCCTGACGGATACTCGAAAGTTCAAGGCTGTTTGTAACGGCAGTATTTATAGTCGCTTCAATGGTATATTGTATAACTTCTTCCTGAGGGAAAACTTTCAGAGACAGTAAAAAAAACATTATAATGAATGATAAATTTTTAAGATTACACATAAAAATTAACCCTCTTTATTTTTTTATCTTATCCATGACAAAGTAATCAGGTACTGTAAAAAAATTCTTTTTTTGATATAATATGAATGATTTATATATATTGTCCTTTTTCTATTTTCAGTAAAGAGGACGATTTTTTTATTTGCCGAAGAAAAAAGTCTTTTCTTCATATGTCATTATTCATTCCTATATAAAATCTATTAAAGAATACTTCGGTCACAGTCATGATGACTGTATAATTTCACATAAAATATTATCAAGTTTCTTAACGACCCTCAATATTTCCTCATATTCTCTTTCATCTATTTTGACAAGCATTTTTTCCCAGTGTTGATTATCGACTTTTCTGACTTCTTCAATCACTTCTTTACCCTTTTCGGTTAAACTCACTTCTACTACCCTTCTGTCATCAGGTACAGAAGAACGTTCTATTAAATCTGATTTTATGAGTCTGTCCACTAAATTGGTAGCCGAACTGGGTTTAATCCCGAGTTCTTCACCTATCTCCTTCATTCTGGCACGTTCACGGGATTCTAAAAACATCAGCACATTTAATTGAGATAAACTAATATTTTTAAGATTGCTCGCACTTCTGACAATAGTTTTTAAAAGTAATTTGTGCAGTTTATCATTGCCGGCAAGAATAGTTTTACGTATTTCTTCAGCTAAAAGTTCCTTTGATTTTTCCATAATTTCACCCCTTTCATTCGCTAACCCTGTGTTTTATTAGACATTAAAACATTTAGTTTTTTAAATATTTCGAATATCTAACTATTTTTTTTATTAAAATATCATAAAAAATTAATTCTGTCAAGCTCTTTTTATATATTGCCTGAAGTAGAGCTAAATGATATGATAGATTCAGATAAATTATTTAGATAAATTGCTTCTACATAGTTTTTAACTAAAGCCTTATTTTACGACATTAAAAATGTAAATTATACTTTTAAATTATGGAGTGTGAACGTTATGGCAGAGGCATTAAAAAAAGAAAAAAATATTTATACATACAGTGATTATGCCTTATGGCCTGATGAAGAGAGATGGGAAATAATTCATGGAGAAGCTTATAGTATGGCACCGGGTGCAAGTGATATACATCAGGATACGTCAGGTGAACTGTATCTGGAATTCGGCAATTATCTGAGGGGTAAAATCTGCAGGGTTTATCATCCGCCTTTTGATGTAATTTTGGCGGAAGAAGGAGAAACATTTGAGACTGCATCTAATATAGTTCAACCTGATATAACTGTCATATGTGATAAGAATAAAATAACAAAAAAAGGCTGTTTCGGCGCTCCCGATCTAATTATAGAGATATTGTCACCATCATCTGCCAGAAGAGATACAAAGGATAAAAGGAGACTGTATCAAAAATTCGGTGTAAAAGAATACTGGATAGCAGATCCTGTCCATAAGAAAGTAGATGTATACAGGCTCGGTGAAGATGGAAAATATAAATTTCCTGACATATATGCAGGAGACGATAAAATAAAAGTTGGTATATTCAACAATGAACTGGAAATAGATCTGGCTGTTATATTTCCGGATCATAAGTAATAAAATATAACTTCTATCCGAGGGCCACATCGAGAATCATCATAACTGTAAAACCTATCATAAGTCCTACAGTGGCTATATCTCCGTTTCCGCTCTGATTGTATTCAGGTACAACTTCTTCCACAACAACATATATCATGGCTCCGGCAGCAAAAGCAAGTGCGTAGGGAAGTATGGGAGTGGCAAAAATTACCATTGCTGCCCCTATAACACCTGCTACCGGTTCAACTACTGCAGATAACTGTCCGTAGAAAAAACTTTTCCATTGAGAAAGACCTTCCCGTCTGAGGGGCATGGAAACAGCCATACCTTCAGGAAAATTCTGAAGTCCAATACCTATGGCAAGAGCCACTGCTCCTGCAAGAGTAGCAGAAGGATAACCTGCTGCGACAGCTCCGAAGGCAACACCAATGGCAAGACCTTCAGGTATATTATGAATGGTTATGGCAAGTATGAGAAGTGTTGTCCTCTGCCACTGAGTTTTTATACCTTCACTTTTTGTCGTTTCCAGTCCTCTGTGAAGGTGAGGAAGTATCATATCAATTATGCGCAGTACAGCACCTCCAAGCATAAAACCGACAGCAGCAGGTATCCAGGCAGGTAAAGATTTCCCTTCTGACATTTCAATGGCAGGTGCAAGTAAAGACCAGTAACTTGCAGCAATCATAACACCTCCGGCAAAACCGAGCATAACATCCAGAAATTTCCTGCTCATTTCCTTTGCAGTAAATACTGCTGAAGCACCAAGAGCTGTCACCAGCCAGGTAAAGGTCGTTGCCAGTAAAGCCTGTAAGACAGGTGGCAGTTCTTTAAATACGTCTAACAAAGGGTTCACCTCTATTCAAATAAACTTTTACGACTATATATTCTTAACTTTTGCCATAATCCTGCAGCGATGTCATTGAATTTTCCTCTCATTTTCCGTTACACTTTGAGGCACAAACTATTTTTTTAGCTTTTAACAAAATTATGCAAAACCTTGAACATTGAAAAAGGATCACAGAGAATATTGGTATAGGCAGCATTGGCAAGGGGACAGAAACAATCACCTTTTTTTATACTGTCCCGTATAATTTTTGCTTTCTCACCGGCCCAAATTTTTCTGAAATCATAACCATCTTCCCTGAGATTTCCCATAGAATCTCCTCTTACACAGCATGGCCAAACATGCCCGTCAGGAGAAATCTGGGCGGAAATAAGGCCTGAGTAGCAGGGGATTATCTGTTTTTCTTTATATAATGTATCTTTTGAAAGTTCATAATAAACCCTTCGGAAAGCCTGGGTAAGGCGGGATACTCTGGCAAATTTTTTTTTATTTATCTCTTCAAGCAAAAAATAAACTGCGTCTCCGTAATCCTCAGGGGAAGGACTTATATCACTTCCTTTTGTCGAAAGCTCTTCCCTCTCTTCAGCCATTTCAACTATATAGGAATCCGGTTCAAGGGATGAGAGCTTTTTATAGATTTCTCTGAAATCTCTGACATTATATCTGGATATAACCGTATGAATTCCGACTGTCAGATTTTTCAAAGCCAGATCCTTTAATGCCTGATAGGTCTTAAGGGTTTTTTCAAAATTTCCGGGAACCTGCCTTATTTTATCATGTTCTTCCTGCCAGTGATCCAGTGAAACATTTATTATCACATTGGATTTATGGCATATGTTTGCTATCTTTTCCACTGCAGAAGGAATTTTTTCATAAAGAAGACCGTTTGTAGGGATATTAATAAAAGAAGGCCTGCATATAGAATAAAAAGAAGAACATATTTCTGCAAGATCGTCCCTGAGGAAAGGTTCTCCTCCGCTGAAAGTACCCCAGAGAACTCCGCTGCCGATATTTCGGAAGATTTTTTCATATTCTTCAGTCGACATGGGTTCACAGTATTTTCTCCATATATTGCAGGTAAGGCACCGTGAATTACAGCTATAAAGAAGACTTATAGTAAGGCTCACGGGAAGTGATGGAGTGACAGAAAAATATCGTGAAACTTTATAATTAAATATTTTATATAAGAGATTTAATTTGTTCATTGTTCAGGTTTCAGCCATCACCGGTTACAAATCAATATTTTACTGACCTGACCATAAGCATGTAATAAAGATGTCCCTCCCGTCACGCGTTACGCGTTACGCGTCACGAAAGCATATATATATTATTTATGCCTACCCGGGTAATTATTTATATCCCGATGCCCTGTCTACTGCATCAAGAACCATCTGTATGGTAATGACTTCAGGTAAAATTTCCGGTTCAGAATTTTCTCCCGGCGGGTAAATCGCATAAACAGGGACAGCAGATTTACCAAGGGATTTTATCAGTTTCATTACTTCTTTCGACCTTTTTGTATTATCTGCTTTAAAGACTATAATATCATCTTTTTTAAGTCTTTCGCTGACTTTATCTGTATAGAGAACAGTATTTTCATTTGTCTTGCACGTAAGGCACCAGTCGGCAGAAGCATCGAGGAATATTATTTTGCCTGTTTTCCTTGCAATACTGAACGATTCTTCCGTGTATTTTTTCCATGATACTCCATTTATTACTTCTCCCGGTATATTTAGCTGACTGCCAGAAGATTCTGACGAAAGATTTTTCAAAGGATAAAGCCACATATAAGAAGTCCAGAAACCGGCTATAATAAGAACCAGTGATATAAATCTAATGAACCATCTCATCAGACTTGATGTTTTATATTCAATAAAACCGAGAAGCCAGAGAGATACTGCAATAAAAAGGAAAAATACGACAGTGGAAACCACTGCATCGGCATTGAGCTGTTTACCGAGAACCCATAAAAGCCAGCAAACAGTGCCCATAAGAAGAAAACCCATGGCAAATCTCAATTTCAGCATCCAGTTTCCCGGTCTGGGCAGGAGAGACATCAATTTAGGATTGGCAGTAAATAAAAGATATGGCGTGGAAAGTCCCAGGCCTATGAAAAGAAAAACAGTGAAAATAATCCATCCCGGCTGGCTGAAGGCAAAACCGAGGGCAGTTCCCAGGAAAGGAGCTGAACATGGTGTGGCAAGCAGTACAGCCAGAATTCCTTCGAAAAAAGCTCCGATAAATCCCTCTTTCTGTGCCAGCTTATCTATTTTTTCCGCAGAAGGCGGAGAGATTTCAAAGAGATCAAAAAGAGAAAGGCCGAATACATATACTACAAGAGCAAGAGAGAAGACAAAATAAGGGCTCTGGAACTGAAATCCCCATCCTACAGACTGGCCTATGGATTTCAATACTGATACTATAGAAGCAAGTACTGCAAAGGAAAAAAGGACTCCTCCTGTAAATACAAGTCCTGCTTTAAAGGTTTTCCTCCTGTCTTCCCCTGCGGATCTCATAAGACTGAAAACCTTCAGGGATACCACAGGAAGGACACATGGCATAAGATTAAGTATAAGACCTCCGAGAAAGGCCATAAGGAAAAAATACAGGAGATTTCCAGAAGGGGCCTGAACATTTTCCTGGCAGAAGGAAATATAAGGATAAAATATAATAAAAAAGCAAATAGCTATTAAACATACTAATTTCTTCATACCTAAAACACCTCTTTAAATATAATTTCAAATAAAACTCTCAAATTCCTTCATAAATTTATTACAAACCTCAGAGTGCAAAATAATATTGCAGATAAATATATTTTTTGTGTTATAATTATATAAATAAGGGAGGTAATTTTAAATGAAAGATTCTCAAGTAATAGGAGACGAAAATAAAGATTACGGTAAAACCTCAAATTATCTTGTTATGGAAGAAGCATGTCAAAAAATTTCCAGAGGAGAAATTAAAGATAATGAATTTCTTTCCACTTTGTCCTGGATGGAAGACTTAATTTCAGCCGGCGAAAAAAACGAATCTTATATGAATGAAGATGAGGACGGTTCGGAAGTATTAATATCTGCACAGAAAATTTATCTGGAAGGAATTGAAGTCTACAAAGGCGCTATTTATGAACTGAGGCAATATTTAAAAAGCCGTGATTTATCCCATATTAAAACTGGCCTGTCAATGGCGCTTGAAGCAAACAGGAAATTAACGGAAGTCCAGCATATTGCAAAGAAAAAAACACAGCAGTTAGAGGAAACTGAAAACTTCTTTAAACAGCAGCAAATGCTTACAAGGAATATGTCGGTTCATATATTCTCCACTCTCAATTACATACATTCCGGCAGCAACATATCTCCAGAACAATCGAAAAATAAAAGAGAGATTTTTTCCATTACACCTCTTTTTGATGTACTTACAAAAGAGGAGATAGAAAAAATATTAAAGAGGATTAAATGTAAAAAATATGAAAAAAATGGCATGTTATTTAATGAAGGAGATAAATCTACTGAAGTTTATATTATTAAAACAGGTGAGATAAAGCTCTATAAACCCCTGGCAGATAATAATATAATAGAATTCCCCTTGCTCGGTACAGGTGATGTTTTTGGAGAGATGGGTATTATTACAAATGCTCCCCGTTCTTTATCTGCAAAGGTTTCTTCCGACATAGCCGAAGTATATATAATCTCCAGAGATTCTTTCCTCCATATACTGAAGACCTATCCGGACGTAAATATCAACATGTCCAGAATGCTATGTGAACGTATTTCGGAAACAAATAAAAGATTAGCTGAATATTTATCATAAAATCTGCATATTCATCTTATTTCAGAATAAGCTTAAGTACTATCCGGCACTTACATAAATAATATAAAAAAGTATAATTTCAAAGAAAGGGAGGAGATAATATGGATATTATAAACAAATCGTTTAACACCACCGGAATAGGCGGTAACATGACTGTCTCAACGGGAATAAAAGAGGTTATGACGCACAAACCTGATATTCAGGAAATTCAGGCAGAAGCGCCTCAGGGGGAACTGTATGTTACAGGTCAGAACGGTAGTTCCGTAAAAAACAATTTAATTAATCTGGAAAATAATGCAAAGAATATTACAGGTGAAATAACTCAAGCAGACATACATTATCCCTTCGGCCATGATAATGAATATACCAGATACGTGACAGGCCCTGATGGTGTCAGACACAAAGAAATTAGAGTATTGACTGGCTGGGGCAAAGACTCCTGGGTACCAGCCAGGGATGACCAGCCACAGCAGGAGCAGACACAGCATACCCAGACACAGCATACACAAGAAGCAGTGAATGCAGATGAAGCAGTAGTTGACGCCTCCACATTAAAGCAGAGAAACGAAATTATAAAGGATTTAAATGCAGCCAGTCAAAACATTCAGGATCAAATGGAAGAAATTCTAAAAACTTCAGAAAAGGCAGCTGAAAACATGCAACGTGCACTGGGAACAATGCCGAATATATAAAAATGAAATTATAATTACTGACCTGAGCATAAGCATTCAATAAAGGTCTTCCTCCCGTCACGCGTAACGCGTTACGCGTCACGAGAGCATATATGTATTATTTATGCTTACCTCAGTATTATACCTATTATAGCACAGAGAGATATTCATTGAAATATCTATCAAATTCTGTTAGAATATGGCCAGCAGATTAAAATAATAGAAAAAATAACACTGGCAAAGATATGAAAAATTTTCTTTTTTATTCTCCTGTAACACATATAGTTTACATCTATCTTATCTCTATTATAGTATTCAGCAATACCTTTCATAATGCCTATCAATTAGATGATTTTCATACTGTAGTCAACAATCCTGCCATAAGACATATACATCCCATATGGCGTCATTTCACAGACCCTTCCACAATAGGAACATTGCCCGGTAATATAAGTTACAGACCTCTCCTGCCGTTGAGTCTGTCTCTTACATATGCTGTATGGGGATATAATGTTGTGGGATACCATATGTACAACTTATTTTTCCACATAGGGGCATCAATTTTCCTCTATCTTCTCTTTTTCGAACTGCTGACTTTTAACAGCGAAAATTCTGACGAGAAATCCTTTTACAGAGTCATATCATTTTTCGGAGTATTACTGTTCTCAATACATCCCATATCAGGTTTCTGTGTAAATTATATCTGCGGAAGAGATAATATTATGATGCAGGCTTTTCTGGCTTTGAGTCTTTATATTTATACAAAGATGAGAAAATCAAAAGAAACACCTCTTAAATGGGCAGTTGTAATATTCTTTTTTCTTCTCGCCCTTTTATCCAAAATAATGGTTTTAATAGTGCCTTTTTTAGTAATGGAATTCGAACTTATCATGGCAAAAAGCAGTATTCGTTCGTGGAAAACATGGGCCAGATTTCTGGCTTTTCAGCTATCAGTACTTTTTGTATGGCTCTATGTAAGGTTCGGTACGATAATTTACGGTACAACTGCCGCCTACATGGGAACATCACCGCAAGAGAGACTCTATTACCTTATGACACAGTTTAAAATGCATCTTTTTTATTATCTGCGAAATTTTATTTATCCTTTTCCTGTAAGAGGACTTCCTGACTGTGAAGTGGTAACATCACCGGCTGATATTAAGATGATTATCGGATTTATTTTTATTGTGTTTACTATTATTACAGCATGGCATATGAGAAAAAAATCACCTCTTCTGTCTTTTTCTATAGCTGCCTACTGGACTATGTTCATACCTTCATCATCAATTTTTCCGCTTTTTCAATATATAGCAGACAGATGGATGTATCCTTCCCTTCCCTATCTGACACTGGTTGTCTCATTACTTGTATTCCGTTATGTAAAAAATCGTAACATTGCAGTTGCCATTGTTACAGTAATATCGCTTTATTTCGGTATAACAAGTTATGTTATGAACACTCACTGGAAAGATGCTATAAGTTTTAACAGCCAGAGTGTAAAATACGGAACAAATGAAATAGGATATCTAAATCTCGGTGTGGCCTATCTGAAGGTCGATAGTAACAAAGCAAAATATTATTATGAAAAAACTGTGAAAAAATATCCCCGTTATTACCTTGCCCATATCAACCTGGGGTTCTGGTATATAAACCACGGTGAAAAAGAAAAGGGTCTGGCCATTGTAAAGAAAGGACTCGACCTTACTCCGCGCGGAAGTAAATCTACAGGACATTACTGGTATGCAAAAGCCCTTGAGGAGACAGGACGTAAGGAAGAAGCTTTCCTCCATTTCAAAAAAAGTATAGAAGTAAATCCGAACCCCAATGATAAATATTTCTATTACGCCGGTATCAATGCCAGTTCTACAGGAAAATATAAAGAAGCAATAGAATATTTTCAAAAATATTTAAACATAAATCCCGGTAATGAAGAAGTGAAAAAGAAAATTTCAGATTGTAAGAAATTTATGAAAAAATGATATGAAGCAACATTACCGGAGTGATTTATATTTCTAAATTTTTTTTGTAAAATAAAGAAATACCCATTGTTCTTTACAAACCTTTATTATATAATATCCACGTAAGTTATAGAAAATATAATATATTTTGTAAAAACTCATATAAATATTATAAGATTGCTAAAAATTGGAAGGGAGCTTATCAATGGGT
>JBEHWO010000253.1:0-9954 GCA_040217695.1 Vulcanimicrobiota bacterium
CAAATCCGCCTTTATGGCTCATTACAATAGGATGTATTGTTGGAATAATTCATATTCAAAGTCAGTCTAAGAAACAATAGATCAGGAATATACACAGAAAGAGTGGGCTACAATGGTATAAAAAGATAAATACGAATAAAGGATATGTTTAGAGAGGAGCAATACCTATAAAAAATGAAAGAAACTCCCTATGTTTATGAGGGAATACAGAAGTAAACACCTATGCGTGCGGATGCATGAAAACCTGTGTTCCACTTCTCAAAACCCTTGAAAACACTGGCTTTCAGGAGTTACACACATAAAAAGTAATATCTATAAGTCAGCTTTCCCTTATTGTACAACAGTTTTATTAAAATAGCAATACCTAAGAGCATAAAACTCAACAATTAAACCAATGACATATAGAACAAGGTAAAGCCTGTAATCAGGGAGTTATTTCTGTATATTCCATACACCTGAGAAAATAATATACTATGTATATAGAGCGTTTTGAGTTTTGATGGCTGTGAGTGTCAATATTATGTAACACTTTATCCTTCCTACGGATTTTCCATCCTTCTTAACAGAAAGAGGTAGTGCAAAGTTTGCACTGCCAGATTCTTTTAAAGTATGTATCATTTAATGAACATTGGCCTGGTACAAGACTTTGTTATCTTTCAGTGCTTATTCATAATGAACTATTTTAGCTATACTAAGCACTGTATGATATTTGTTAAATATTTCATATATCTGGGAGGATTTAACTTTTATGAAGTAGAATCCTAATTTTCTATAGAGACTTATTACTTTTGCTATGAAAAGTTTGTCTCCCGAAGCAAGCGTCGCACAAAGGACATGCTTGTAACAGGCTCTGTTTCAGTAGATTATATTATATTAAATCTGGAAATATATGTATATTCAAGGAGAGGAGATTATTTAAATGTTCAAAACAAGGAAACTTTACCCCTGTATGGCTTTAATTGCAGTAACTATATGCCTCATACTTTTATCAAACTGCGGAGGCGGAGGCAATTCTACTATTGTCCCATCGTCAGGCATAACACCCACTGAAAATGCAGTGGGTTACACAAATCCTACGCCTACACCTGTTCTTACTAATGTTTCTGTCACAGGTTATATTTATGCTAATAATATAACAACAGAAGAGGGGGAAACAGTTCCCCGTATAAACGTATTGGATGTCCCTGCCTGTCAGGCAGATTCTTCAGGCAACGAACCATTTATCAGTCAGGTTGAAAGTACCCTCAAAACTGACTACCCGGAAGAATGGGCAAAAACTGAAGTGCAGGAGCTTTATGCTCAATTAAACAAGACTCTTTCAGAGAGTAAGCCACTCTCTGAAATTAATGGTCAGGTATATTCCGTTTATGCAGATTCACAGAGTGCTACTCCTATACCCGTAAGCAGTGATGGTTATTTTGATAATACTGTCCTTACAGGAGTTGCAGATAGCAATGTAAAGCTTGAAGTAGCTCTTGGTGAGGATAATTATACTGATGTGGAAACGCTTCCCTCGTCAGATAATATAAATTCCTCTGATGCCACGACTACAGAGCTTAAATCCTGCCCGGAGAAGATATTTGCTTTTCCTGGTGAAATTGTGATTTTCAAGATTCAAGCAGAGCCTGGCATAAACCTTAAATCGGCAGGTTTAAGGTTTACTCTGAATAATTCTTCCATAGGATGTATCACACAGCCGGTATACCTTTGTATCTTTGGAGCACATAAATATCAGGTAGCCTATGGTTGTTTATATATTAAAAATGGTCTGAATACCCCTGTAGATACCATAATAACTGCTAAAACCAATAATGGCCTTACGTTAAATATTTTTACAGAGGTTATCAAGAAAACTGCCAGTATATCAGGTACAGTTTATACTGGCGGCATGCCTTTAGTAAAAGGCTTTGTTCATAGCCTGGGGCCGAAAGCATGCTGCAAACTTGACCCCAATGGTGGATATACCCTGCCGAAAGTTTTTCGAGGTCACGAAAGATCCGTCATAGCCACATGGTGGACTATGGGTGATAATGGAAAAAAAATCAAACACAGGGAAGAAAAAGTCATTGACTTTTTTAGCAGTGACGTGAGCGGATTTAATTTTGGAGTGCCGCCAACGCCTACTCCTACTTTAACGCCAAGCGCTACTCCTACTATGCGTCCTCCTATGGATCCATTCTATACACAGATTATTACAAAAGTAACAAAACAATATGGACAATGGGAGAAAGAATTAGGAACAGAACAGGCCATTCAAAAAACAGTGGACTGGTTAAATAATATTGATCCCAATGCTCTTCCAAAACCTGAATTCATCGATAAAGCTTTAATGGATAATAACAACAAATTCATGTTTTGGATTGTTTTCAGTGATGGATGGACTGTATTTATAAATACCGAGCCTATCAACACAAAGCCTGTTAGTAATGTAAATATGATTTCTCAAAAATCTTCTTCTATCCACACAGAGGAAAATAATAAAAAAGCAAGATGTTTTAACTCTCTTCCTCTTCATACTTCTGTTGTCGAGGCTCCTAAAACAAGTGATATACTAATCTTATGTCCGCCATTATATGAATTTGCTTATACCCGCCAGGTAGATTATGAAGGAGATTATCTTTTTTCTGTATATGGTGGACTTGCAAAGGATCTACAGAATAACGGCTATAATGTTACAAAGATAGTGTGTGAATATCCTGATGCTCACCATCCCAAAACCTGTGGCAATGCAGAAGCAGAAGAAAATCAAGTAATATACGATGAAATATATAATCCGGATAATTCTGTCTCACCTGAAGATTTTCCAAGAAATATGAGTAAATGCGGGGTGAATTTTATTTTTGCTCATGGGGAATCAGGTGGCTGGTTAGATTGTGGTGCCATTTTCCTTGAGGATAGGAAAAAAAGGACATGGATGGACTTGTTTCCTGATGGGAAGGTCGTAATAAATGAAAAAAGTCCTCTTCCTCCGATCAGGGAAGGAGACATCTGGGCTGCTGGGTATTGTAAAGAGGAGAGACCTAATTCCGATCCAGACGCCATGTTTGAAAATTATTTTACTTATGTTCCACATCTATACCTTACTTATCATTTTTTTGAAAGGCTTGATTTTAATAACTCAATCGTGTATCTTAAAAGTTGTTATTCTTTTGAAACAGATAATGAAGGTAAAGAGAAGATGAAGGATGCCTTTCGAAAAACATGTAATACTTTCGTAGGTCATGATCTTAAGAGTAATCCTCAATGGGGTGATATGGTTTCATATTTCTTTTTTCGTTATATGATGTATGGGTTTGACTCACAACCTGTTCTATTAGAAAATCCCAGAATAGAAACATCCGACCCTGTACCTTATAAACCTGTATTTAAACTTGATGAGTTTCCCTATCCCAAATTATCTCCGCCAATGAGTGTCCAACAGGCTTATGATAAATTAAAAGAGTTAGGGCTAACTAAAGATACAAGTGTTTATTACGATAGAGATGGTAATGTTAAAGAGCCATGGCAGGTGTTAATAGACAATAAAAATCCTGATATGTATTTTCCTATTCCTGTAAAGGTATATATAGATAAAAACTGACTTTTATTGATGCGATACACGTTAAGGATGTAGATTATATGAAAAATTCAATATTTACTATTAGTATCCTAATAATAGTAATAATTATAAATGTTAGCTGCCTGGAGAGGAAAAATTCAATACCAGATTTACCTTATGTATTTATAACAGAATGGGGATCCAAAAGTTCTGGCGTTAGAGAACTCAATAATTTTGCTGGAATAACAACAGATACGAAAGGAAATGTTTATGTAACTGATTGTAGGAATTGTCAAATTCAGGTGTTTGATTCCAATGGGAGATTTATAACAAAATGGGGATCTAAGGGTTCTGGGGACGGAGAATTTAATGAACCCAGAGGAATCGCTGTAAATTCCAGCGGGAATATTTATGTAGCCGATAGTTTTAATCACCGTATTCAGGTATTTGATTCTAAAGGGAATTTTATAAACAAATGGGGAGCCAGGGAGATAGAAGAAGAATTAAGTATCGATTCTAAAACTATAGATAAACTAAAAGGGAAAATCTCTAAAGATAGTTTACTCAAGTTAAAAAAACTGAAAGATAGTGGTTATCATTCATCGAGAAGATCCGGGGTAGCTTATGTCCTGGAACATTTAAAATTTACTTCGAAAGAAATAGAATTAATAACCGATTTTAACATCGATAAAGATGTTAATTTTTCGGATGAAATTGCAATAGACGTAAATGGATACGTTTATGTGGCATGTATTCATCGTGCAATATATTTTAATGAGGTAATGTATGATGCCGATGAAGTTAAAAAATTTACTCCCGAAGGAAATTTAGTATTAAAATGGTCAGACCCTGACCATATGGTTTCAAGGGACTCCTGGGGTAGAACGACCGGGCTTGGCAGTATAGCAGTGGATAGAAACGGGGATGTCTATGTGACTTATTGCGAGGAAGGTAAAGTTATCCCTCCTGTACCGGGGCAAAAAGTTGGTTATTTATATGAAAGCTGGATTTATAAATATGATAAAACAGGTAAGTTTATAATGAAATGGGGAGACAAAAATACTAAAAGTAAATCAATAAAAGGTTTTCTCAGTACTGGCGCAATTGCAGTAGATTCGAAAAGTCATATTTTTATAACAGACTATTATTATGGTTGTATTCATATTTATGATTCCACCGGGAACTTCATATCAAAATTCGGAACAAAAGGTTCGGATGCCGGACAGTTTAATATGCCCACTCACATAGCATTAGACTCTAAAGGGAATTTATATGTTACAGAACGTGAAAATTACCGTATTCAAAAATTCGCACCAAATCCTGACTATAAATAAAATAAATGCAAGGAGGACTCATAATGAAAATTAAAGTTTTATTAACAGTAATAATAATAACCCTGATTACCATAGCCATAATTTGCGGATGTGGAGGAGGTAGCGATACTACTCAATCAGTATCATTGATTACTCCTACTCCAAATTATACGGACACAGGCGATACGGCTTATATTACAGTCAGCGTCAAGTGGCCGGAACTCGGTAAGAATGGAAGTATGAGTACAGTTTCAGAAGACGGTAAAGAAATCTCAAAATCTTCGATCCCCGATAACGCACAGATAATAGATATATACATACTTGATTATTCAGCTGAGCCGATGCCAACTGAGGTACCATGGGAGAAAGTATTAGCTGCAGGTAATATTCACAGAGGTGAAGATAAAAAAATAATCCCTGTAAAGATTATAGGTCAACCTACACCAGGTGCACCCAATCAGGGCAGTACCGGCCCACCTCCTGCAATTCGTGTCAAGATATTTGCAGAAGCCTTTGCTTCATATGATTACAGTACAGATAAACGTGGAATTCAGGTAGCACGCACAGATAATCCGAATAAATTGGATCCTATACCTTTAGAGGTTGGTAACCAGAAAGTCCATATTAAGTTACTCACGGACTACTCTCTAACTACAACTGCTACTGAAATTCAAACAGCACGTTCTATAATTGCCTCTGATACAGGTTCTTCCAATGAATATGATATAAATGCCAATCTTCAGCTTATGTATGGGACACCTTTCCCTGTTTCTACAGTAATACCAGACCCATCAGGTAAAACATCAGAACCTATAGAAGGTCAGACAGTCAAATTCAAAGTAATACAGGGCAGTGGTACACTGGATTCAGACCAGGCACAGACAGATCCCAATGGCGACTGTAAAGTGCATTTTACAAGTAATGAAACAATAGATAATACTATAATTCAAGCCATATACCAGTATGATCCAGATGATCCAAATACCATTATTACTGCTGACGTCTTACTGAATACTGTATATCTAACACCCTCAGATATTAATATATATCCTGATGTTACTGTAGATTTTAATGTTAAAATTGTACCGGAACCAAATCTACCTGTTGGAGAAAAACTCATTTATAAATGGGAAAATACTGCACAATATGGACATATATCAGAAAATGAAACTGCCCCATCCTATAATGACAATTTTGAATCTGAGAAAGACACAGTTTTTTATACTGCTAATAACTCAATAAAAGGAACAGATACTATAACAGTAAAAATATATAGACAGAAAAGTGATAACAGTATGAGCTATATGGGAGAAAAATCTTCTACAGTAAATGTAGACTATCAGGGAAGTGGGAAAATTATTTATAGTAATACATTAAATGAAGAAATATGGATTGTAAATTTAGATAAAATTCCTCCTGAACATAAGTACTTTACTAAAAATTCAGAATATAACGGTGAAGAAGCTATTCCATATCCACTATGGGCAGATAGGAACTATAATAGTGTCATAGCAACAAGTGTAGATATTGAATACCCACCGGGCAGTGAACCTGTATTTCATACTCTTATAGGCAGCATGGCCGGCACAAATTTTACTTCATTGCTTAAATTACTACATCATCAATTCGCTGGTATTATAGGCGGTAATGGAGAACCAGGTAAAATTGCTGCTTATGCAGTCAATCATATGGGGCCTCCACTCGACATCTTCCTTGGTGTAATAGATAGTGAGGGTAATGAATTCCTGATGTTACCCTATAGCTGGGATACAGACCCTATATTTGCTAGTTTTGGCCCAAACAATATGTTTGTGTTTTCTAATAACAATTATGTTGGTATATATAAACGAATTTCTAATACCAGTTTTGTGCCATTGATTCAAGGAGTTAATGCCTATCCTTCTATATCACCTGATGGAAGATATATAGCATATTTAAATTTTAATAGTGATAAACCTGTACTTTATTTATACAATACTTCAACACAAGAACAAATAAAGCTGGCTGATTATTGTGGTTATAACCGATGTGGATGGTCAGCTGACTCAAAATATATAGTTTTCTATAGAGATATTATTGTAAATTACGAACTTATTGGAAGTAAAATATATACTATAGACACTTCAACACATAAAGAAATTTTATTAATGAATAAAGGTGGTACAACACCTGGCTGGGCAAGTTTTTAACTGTTGTGATGGCAAATATGGCGTAATTAAACACTCTATCTGGCTATGATACAATTTTATGGGGAAGGAGGTAGCGCAAAGTTTGCGCGTTCGGATAGTTTATAATTTCAGTAGACTATTTTAGTATGAAGCCTTATACGGAGCCATTTCTGTAACTTTCTACCAGAAGTGTACTTTTTCTGTATGTCATCATATTTCTGTCATACTCGACAGAACCCTTATTGTATATAGCTTTTCTGTATTATTCAGTCAAAATATAAATGGCGTTAAAGAGGAATTTAATGACATTCTACCATGAGAGCGTTAATTATACGTGGAATTTATGTTAAATACAGGGGGGGGGCAATTTCCGATGTAAAACTACTCTTTAGAAGTAGCTTTCTTAAAATCATACTGATATCCATCATAAACATTTTCATACATTGTCATTTTATCACCGTTGATTACTATGTCGTATGGCATAGTACCTTCTCCACCGATATATAATAAATCTGTCGTCTTCCCGGTTCTGATTGATTTTCCACTCTTATAAACAATCTTCTGTGTATCTATTATTTTGCCATCCTTGTAATGCACTATATTATCAGTATTGATAGTAATACCATCATATCCGACATTCTTATTACCATGACCATCCATTCCGCCACTGGATGAAACGAATATCCATTCTGGAGTTCCACTGGCAGATGGTGTTATAACAGTTACAGGTGTATTTGTATCAGGGACCGGTGTATTAGATGACGATGCTGAATTACATCCTGTAACCGATAATATTAACAGGAACAGGAATATAATATTAAATAGTTGTTTCATAGATCTCCTTATATAAAACTCTATTGATTGATAATCTTTACCACTTCTTCTATAGATGTTACATCCAGGGTAGCCAGCAGTATCTCCTCCAGCTTCTCTACACTGTGTACATCTTTAATCTTATCTGCAACAGCCTGGGGAAGTTCTTTAAACTTCTTCCTGAGTAGTTTTAAGATAGCCTCCTGTTTGCCCTCAAATTGACCTTCAGTTCTTATATCTGCAACCAGAGTCTCAAGCATAACTTTCCCTCCTTCTTTTACATGAGTTTTCATCTTTATACCCTTATGTTCTAAATACTTCCTAAGCCATATCACATAAAACCTGCCAAATTCAGAAGCATAATCTATCCTGTCACTTACAACCTGTTCTGCCTCTTTAAGTTCTTCCTTTGTTCTGGCTGTCAGGAAATAGAATAGTCCTGCAATCAGATTATCCAGGGCAGTCATCCTCTTCAATTCTTCCCTTGGTTTTGACTGTAATGTTACCAGGTAATGCTCGAAATTAGGCACATATCTCTGTAAACGTTTATATGGTTTAGCTATTAAATCTTCTAACCTGGTATGAGCATTATATGTCTGTGTGCCGGTGTAAAGCACCACAGGAAATACCGGCGGTAAAGGATCATCTATTGATATTTCCTTCTGCTTTATCAGGTCATCATACATTGATAACATATAACTCAGTATTCGCAAAGGCATCAGCTTGTCTACAGTCGATTGGAACTCTATCACGAGATAGAGATAAGCACATTTACCACCTGTCATATTCAGCTTTAAAGCCAGGTCTGTATATTTATTCTTAAAGGTTTTAGCTATATAACTGGTATTCTTCTTCTCTATACGGGTGAAATCTATATCATTTATAAAATCAGAATCTACAAAACCCTGCAGAAAATCCCTTACTATCTCAGGCCTGCTGAATAATTCCTTCAATGTCTTATCATACAGATGATGTTCCATAATTATATAATACCATATTTTAATGGCGGAAAGAAGATATTGTTCCTGTTTTATCATGTAAATTTGACCCCTTATAAAGAGGAGAAATCCGGTATCTGTTAAAATACCAATAATAACATATGTACAGAGGAGGTTCAGGATGAGTAAGAAACAGGATGAAACACCGAATTGGCAGCCCTTAAGCATGCTGCCTACTATTGCATCTATTATTGATGGAGAAGTAGAGAATTTTGAGGATCTCTATAAGAATCTGGGTGAAGCCAGGAAGAAGCCCCATGTGATGGATGACATGTTAATGGACCAGGCCATTAACAATCACAGAAAATACCTGGAAGGAGCATGGGTCTATGATGAGCAGATTGCCAGGTGGAAGAAAGAAAAGCTTACCAAGGAACAGTCCCAGGAGATAGAGCGATTGACCGGCCAGATGATTAAATATAGGAAGATGTGTGAGGAAATCATCGCAGTGTCAGAGGAAATCAAAAAAGGCACAATTAACAGGATTCTTGAGATGAGCGATGAGGAAGTGGCAATAGCTGTAATGATGGGGAAACTTAAGATGCCTTAAAGCTGGTAAAAGATACTCTCATAAAAATGCTTCTGTAATGCGTTTGAAAGAGTTGAAGGTGAAAATATACCACAATGCCCGCTACATGCATTCCTGGAACGAAATAGGAGCCATTTTGAATCATCTGATAGCAGGGATTCGGCCCGTAAGGTAATGAAAAATAGCTCTCACGACTATGGGAGATAGGCTATGATGATGGAAGTGTAATATTTTGAACGTGCCCCACCGGGTCTATAGCAATTATATTAATAACCTTTTTTGGTAAGTAATTTTAACAATGTTTATTCTTCTACATTTTTCCTTTTATATTAGCCTGTAACTGTTTATATTTTGTATTATCAGGGTCTAAAGTAATAGCTCTATTTACGTATGTCATAGCCTCTCCGTATCTACCGAGATTATATAAGCATAGAGCACTATTATATATAGCATCAGCCTTATATGGTTCAGCAACTACAGCCTTATAAAAATACTGGAATGCCTGATCATATCTCCTATTTTTAAAATGTTCTGTTCCTGTTATCATACATACACCAAAAGTTATTTCATTTACTAAAGAATTACCAAAAGCTTT
>JBEHWO010000254.1:0-9944 GCA_040217695.1 Vulcanimicrobiota bacterium
TACCTCTGAAATAAATATATTATTATAAAAAATAAATTCTATTAAAATACAGTTAAAGGAAACAGCACATATTATTGAATAAAAAACTTCCATAGAAGAAGGATATAAGAAACTTAAGGAACTGGAAGAGAGAGAAAAAGAAACAGAAGAAAAACTTGCAGTGAAAAGAAGTCTGGAAGAAAAGAAAAGAGACGTCGAAAAAAAGATCTTTGAACATGAAGGTTCTCTTAAAATAGAACTGGCTACCATGGAAAACCGATTAAAAGAACAGGAGAAACATATTATAGATGAAGAAAAAACAATAAAAGAAATAGAACTTATTAAAGAAGAGATAAAGAAACTCGAAGTAATGGAAAAAGAAAAAGAAATAACTGTTAAAAACATGGCGGAGAAACAATCCATGATACCGGTTCTGGAGAGACACATAAAAGATATAGATAAAGAACTGGATGAAGAAAGAAAAAAATGGAAATCTCTCGGTAAAGCCAGTGGCGGTGTATGTCCGTATTGTGATGCACCTTTTGATGAAAAAAGAAAAAAATCAGCCATGGAAAAAATAAAAAAACAGGGAGAAGAAAAAAAAGAAAAAAAAGAAAAAATTCTCGGAGAAATTGATGTATTGAATAAAGAAATAGCTCTTCTCCTGAAAGAACAGAAGCATCTCGACTCTTCTATAAAGAATATAAAACCGGAAAGAGATTTAATAGGACAAAAACAATTACAACTGAGTCAGTCCAAAAAAACAAAAGAACTTATCCGGGAAATTAAAGAGAAAATAGAGGAAATAATAAAAAACATAGGAGAGAAAGCATTTATATCGGAAGAAATAAAAGTTCTGTCAGATATTGAAAAGAAGCTATGTGTCTATACGATAGATGAACAGGATTTACGTAAAATAAAATCAGAGAAAGAAAAATTTACACACTGTGGAAAATTAAAATTCAAACTGGATATGGCAACGGAAAACAGAGATAAGCTTACCGCTCAGATACCGGAACTGGAAAAACAATTGAAAGTAAAAGAAGACATATTAAAGAAAGACGATTTTTCTCATGACTTAAAAAAACAGCTTGAAGAGATAAACATAGAATTAAACAACACCGGTTATTCCCAGGAAGAGCATAATATAACAAAGGAAAAAATAAAGAAATTATCAGGTATAACAACAAGAAAAGTGCTCCTTGAAGAGGCAAAGAAACAATTCCCTGTTACTGTAAAAAAACTGGAAGAAATAACCGCTTCAATAAAGGAAAAAGAAATCCTGCTCACAAAAATTCAGGAAGATAAAGAACATAACTCGAAACTCCTGGAAGAGCTTCCGTCACTTATTGATATTATACCACAGAGAGAATTTACCCTTCAGGGGTTAAGGTTAAGAGCTCATGATCTTGCTGCAGAGAAGGGAACTCTTGAAAATCTCCGGGAAAACTTTACTAAAATAGAAGGAAAGATTGACATACTGGATAAAGAATTTGAAGAAAAAGGACATGAACGAGAAATTTATAAAATCCTCAATAAAGCTTTCGGCAAAGACGGTATTCAGGCTCTTATCATACAGAATTCCATCCCAGAAATAGAAGGAGAGGCAAATAAAATCCTGTCCCGTCTGACAGATAACCGCATACATATAGCACTGGAGCTTCAGAGGGATAAGAAAAGCGGCGGTCTTAAAGATACCCTGGACATAAAGATAAGCGACGAATCCGGCACGAGAGATTACGAACTATACAGCGGAGGTGAAGCTTTCAGAACGAATTTCTCCTTAAGAATTGCTCTGGCCAAATTAATGGCCAGACGTTCAGGAACAAAACTCAGAACCCTTATAATAGACGAAGGCTTCGGCACACAGGACTCGGAAGGTATAGAGCAACTGGTTCAGGCAATAAATGAAATAAGCAGGGATTTCGATAAAATCCTTGTTATTACCCATATGGAACATTTAAAGAATATGTTTCCCACAAAGATAGAAATCAGCAAATCTCCTTTACATGGTTCCACTTTTACAGTGAGCAGTTATCAGTGACCTGTGATAATCAGCTTAGGGGTTGCCAAGAAATAACCCAATCATATTTACGTCTATATCGTGACGCGTAACGCGTAACGCGTGACGCGAGGATGATAACCGTTCTAACAATTTGCCAGAGTTATTTTCTTACAGTTCCTTAGTAATTATAACGGTAAATATTCCACTGGTCATGGTCGTGACGCGTAACGCGTGACGCGTGACGGGAGGAAGATTTTTATTACATGCTTATACTCAGGTCAGTAATATAAATTACTGGTCACTGGTCACTGGTCACTGGTCACTGCTCACCGGTCACTTATTTCTTTTGAGTTTCCTTTCTATCTATAATGACATTCACTATAAACTGTTGATTTGAATAACTGTTTTCCACTTCTCCAAGGTTAAGTCCTTCCAGATCTTTATTGAGTTTTGCAGATGCAGGACTGCTTGTATCTACCTTTAATTCTTCATTTACGTAATAAGTGCCGCTTTTCGTCTGTCTTTCATATCGTGTATCACTTCTCTGAAGGTAGAAATGGCTGGTCATATGAATAACCTTTCCATCACCGTAATTAAAAGTAACAGCTATGGGTTTTTCACCGTATTTACGTCCCATTTCTTTACTTGTAATAAGTACACGAACCTTTCTGTCATTTACTATTCTGATAGGATAACTGCTTGTTTCAAGCCACCAGCATGGAGTGGCTCCCCTGTCGAAAACATTTACAAGAAAAGGATCTGATGTATCTGCAACCTGAACTTCCACAACATCATCCTGTGTAGGAGTATTGTTATATTTTACATATCCCGGGAAAGCTTCTTCCAGAACATTTAAAAGACACCAGTCGGTAGTAAAGAGATAACCTCCCTTTTCTACAAATGTTCTTATCTTTCCTATAGCGGTTCTGTCCACCTTACCGGGACAGTTTATCATGAGGATCTGCCGGGGATCCAGTTTAACTCTTGAAAGCTCGTCCGGAGATATGAGACTGTATGGAGTTCTGCTGGCATCCAGCACATCCTGCAGATGGTCATATACACCTGTAACCACTATAATATCACTCTTTTCCACTTCCTCCCATACCCTGTATTTATCAGGATCCTGCTGTTCCATTCTTATCCTTACAATTTCTCCTGCAGCGTCATTTGCTTTTTCCATCTGACCGGAATTGTCGGCTACCTTGCATTCTTTACAGATACAATCTTTTGCATTAATAGCTCCTGTTGTTACGATTGTAACAAAACAAAAGAGTAAAAGACACAGACAAAAATGCTTTATTCTCATAGTAATCCCTCCAATAAAAATATTTATCCGTAGCATATTGGGCGGAAAGAAAGATAAGAATTTATAATTGAGGTTAAGGGTGCTGGTTTTTGGGTGTTGGGCTAGAAAACCTGAAACCTGAAACCTGAAACCTGAAACGAAACCTGAAACAAAAAAACCGAAACCTAATTTAACCGGGTAAAATGGCCAGAGTCGAGTTTTGCAATTCCCATAAAAGCTGACTGCTGATAGCTGAAGGCTTACAAAAATTTAAAAATAGAAAAAAGTATGATTTGCTTTTACAAATCCTTCAATATTCCCGACATTAAAACACTGTTCTTTTATCTGAGAACCAAGAAATATTTCACCGTTATTTAACATGTTACTGAACAGATTTTCCAGACTGATTCCACCTTTTGTACGTTTAATATCTGTCAGATATTCAAATACCATAGGGGCTAATATATATCTTCCGGCAATTCTCAAAGAATTTTTATAACTAGAAGCACTTTTTATATCTTCTTCTTTACGTGAATATAATTTATTTATAGTACAAACATGGTGAGATTTTTTCTGAAAATTAAAAGCCCTGTAATCACTTAAACAATCCTTATCAACCGAAACAAGGCCTAAAACAGCAGAGGGGTTTCCTTCCTGTTGATAAATATCTTTTAATTTTACAAGAGGAAGACTGTGAAAAAAGAAAATATCATCAGGTATAATTACACAGAAAGGTTCACCCTGAATAAAATGCTCACATGTTAACAGGGCATCTCCTTCTCCAGTGGCTTCTTCCTGATAGATAAATTCCAGAGTAAGACCATGTTGAATAAAATCTCCGAAATTTTTGTAAATATAATTTCTTATAATTTCTTTATCATAGGTTATTACTATTGCAATCTGATTAAAACCACTTCTGAAAGCTTCCTGAAATGTATAATGTATAACAGGATAATTCATAAGCGGTAACATTTCTTTCGGAACAAATTCGGATACAGGAGCCCAGTCAGCCCCTCTGCCGGATGCGGGAATAATACATTTTTTAATCATACTTTATTTTTTTTCTCCATACTCCTTTGCTATTCTTAATAATTCTTTAGCTCCCTCTTTACACTCATCTGCAATAGACAGAGCTTCCGTTATACTGCTCCATTCAATTTATTATTATACATAGTTATGACCTGCTTTTACAATAGATCTATGTTAATAATTTGTTAATATTTCCATCATCCTATTAACAGCCATTATTATCATTTTTTGCAAAAGCAAATATGAAACAAATAAAAACAAACAAAAACAATCCCGGATAGAACATAGAAATAATAGTGTTACTATCACATAAAAATTTCTAAATGATTAAACATAGTAATATTTTTAAATTTACTTTAATGCTCTCAGTAAAATTCCGTTTATTTCATACCAGTCATTACATCTCTGAAGATTGGGGAAAGATTTTGTATCTACATAGCGATTCCATGGCCTGTTAAGAAGTAAAACCCTGCAGAAAGGACATGTACTGGCAATCTTCAGAGCAGTATCCCCTCTGTCTTCTATCATAAACTGAAGGTTCAATTCCTTTACATATTTTTCCTTTTCATCAGATATAATCAGTTTTAAGTAAGACAGCGAAACCTTTTTACACCATTCTTCTATATCTTTCCGTTCAGTTCCATAGTTTACAGTACTTGTAATAATATAAAGCTCAATGCTGTCTTTTATGGCACAGAGATAATCTATAGCTTCCTGTATGGGCAGTAAAGAAACCTGCTCCTTACCTGTAATATATTTATCCATAATCTCTCTTGCCATTTCATCTGTAAGAGAAGGATGATTTTCATAGAACCGGTAATGAGACACTTCACCTAAAGGAAGATGGATACCATATTTTTCTTCCAGAATTTCACAGAATCTTTCTGCATAACGGGCCAGAACATTATCCTTATCACAACCAACTCGCAATTTGTCCATCATTATAGTCACAACCAGGAATGAAAGTTTATTCCTCTACATAATATCTAAAGCTTTATTTTACGCCATTAAAAATGAAAATCCCTGTACCTTTAAATTATCATACCGGGAAGAAAAAAGATATTAAATTCCTGTACCAGGATTTCTTTTTATTCTCTCCCTGATGTTCTTTAATTATTTGAGGAGGAGACTGACCGGATAAATTCTCAATAGCTTCTCTCATTTCTTTTGCACTTCCGTATCTGCCGGGCGGCTCCATTGACAGGGCTTTCATTACTACTGCTTCAAGACCTTCCGATACATCTGACTTTAGTTCCCTTAAAGGGCTGAAGTCAAAAGGAATTAAAGGAATAACACCTGTAAGAAGACAGTGCATGGTGGCCCCGAGTGAATAGATATCTGTTCTTATCTGCGGCTGTCCCTGAAATAATTCCTTCGGTGCATAAGCAGGGGTTCCGACGCTTGTCATTGTATCCTGACTCAGGGGATTTATTGTACGGGCAAGACCGAAATCTATAAGCATTATCCTTCCGTCAGACGCTCTTAACATTACATTTTCAGGCTTCATATCACGGTATATAACAGGAGGATCCTGACTGTGAAGATATTCCAGGGCATGAAGTATTTCTTTTGCCCACTTTATTACAAGCTCTTCAGGTACACCATGTTCTCCGTATTCCTGAAGAGCTGTTTCAAGATCTTTACCTTCTATATAATCCATAACGAGATAATATCGATTGCCATCTATAAAATAATCCCTTACAACAGGTATATTACTGTGATGGAGAGAACGAAGAATTCTGGCTTCTCTCTTAAAACTGTCAATCATATACTGACTGCTTCCCGCTTCGCCTGACTGTCCGAGCATTTCTTTTACGGCACAGAGTGTGTCAGTTTTTTTATCCAGAGCTTCATAGACAGCTCCCATGCCGCCCGACTTGATCAATCTTCTTATTTCATAATTCTCATGAAGAATTACACCGGCCGTTAATTTTTTCTCTGTCAAAAGTGAGTACCCGCATTTATGGCACAATGTGTCTTCATCATTATTTTCATGGTTACAGTTATCACAATATAATGACATAATTTGCTGAAAACAGCTCATTCCCCGTCAGATTTTCCGTCAGAACCTTCCTGTTCGGGCAAAAGGTCTGTTTTATTTCCTTCTTCAGTAATTTCCTTTACCACGTCCGGCACTTTATCACTCCCGCCTTCATCGTCATCATCCTGTCTCATAATAGAAGCTGTTTCCGAAGAAAGAGGTTTTCTATCCCTTATTCTTCTGTCTCTGAAATATTTGCTTCCAGGGCGTTTTTTCAAATATACAAGAAGCTCTGAGAATATCTGACTTATCTGAAGAGGATGAATTATCTGTCTCTTTTCATTTGTTGACACTGCAATAGAAAGAGTCATAAGAGGGAACTTTTTTATTGTTCCTTCTTTATCTCTCCAGGCAAAACCGCCTTTCTGCCTGTCTTCTTCCGTATAATATAATATTATCTGTTTGTCAAAGGAAGATATTATTTCTTCACATATTTTATCTACCTTATCAGGAGTCGTAATGAAAACAATATCATCTCCACCAAGATGTCCGACAAAATCCTCTTTATTACCGAATTCCTTTACAATATTTGTCACAAGTGTGGCAGTCATACGTATCACACTATCACCTTTAGGGAAACCGTAACGCTGATTATAAACATTAAAATTATCTATATCAACCATAGTAACGGCAAATTTTCTGCCGCTGTCTATTATATCAAAAAGCTTTTTCTGTACAGTAAAATTGCCGGGCAGATTAGTTATGCTGTTCATATCCGTAGAGCTATTACTCTTTAAATCCAGATATTTCTGATTTAATCTGTTAACAGTAACACCAATTTGAGCGAGTTCATCATAGCCTTTCACATGAATCTGTGCTTCCTGCTCCATATCTACCAGTGTATCAATATCAAAAGCAAGAAGTGTTAAACCTCTGGAAAAATAAAAAACTACACCACACATAAATATTATGAGAATCAATAAGGATATGAATAAAATAACAGTAATCTTAATCTGCAATTGTTCTCCTGAAGAAATAAATTTATTATATGGTATGGACAGTGCAACACTCCAGCCAAGTGTTTTATTCACAGGAGTAAAAGCTATAATGCGTTTTTTACCCTCCCGTGAAACATAAGATGTACATCCATAACCGTATGTCAGTATGCCCTTTGTTAAAGAGGCATTCCTGTCTTCCTCAATTAATGCCATCATATGAGGGTCAGAATTATATTTTTCAGGATAAGATATAAGAAGAGGTTTTTTTTCGTTATCTGTTCCCAACATCCAGGCAAAACTATCTTCAACAAACCACATTCTCTTAAATTTAGTTTCATTAAAGAGGTCATGAATATCTTCTAAATTATAGGTACCTACTATAATGCCTGTGTCCTGTCCCTTATAATTTACCAGACATGCCATATTTATGGCCACCTGTTCTGTTTTAAACACAGGGGAAATATATTTATACCTTTTTTTCTTTTCTTCAGGAGATGGAAGGAGAGATTTGAAATAGTCTCTATCACCCAGGTTTTCACCGGGTTTATCCACGATTTTCCCGTTTAAAATCTTTATAAGGACATCACCTTTTTCATCTATAAACCTGAGTTCATTGAAAGAGCTGTACTGTTCGGAAAAGAGTTTAAATTTCAATTCAGCTTCTTTTCTTTTTTTTTCGATCACTTTTTTATCTTTTCCCTCTCTTGCAGATATATAATCTGTGAGGGCAAATGTACCCAGAAGTATAATCAACTGTTCTTTGGACTCTACAAGGTTATTAACCTGTCTGGCAAGTATTTCTGACTGACTTAAAGCAAGCTGTTTATTATTATTAAAAAAACTGTTTATAATATAAGTGTTTATCAGTAAAGAAGCCAGAAATAAAATAAGAACAGTTATAAAAACAAGGGAAACAAAAATTTTAGAACCGAATTTCATAAAAAAAACCTCACTATAGAATCAGGGAACAGGCACGCCTGTCCCCTGATTCGCACAGAAAATATCGAGAGTATGAAATATTTTGTGTAAGCTTACCATGGCAGACGTTTACACAAAATGTATGTCACAGTCGAAATAATCTGTAACCCGAAGGTTATTTCTTCTTTGCACTGGCCTGGCGAATAGGTAAAGGATACTGTATTACCTGCTGATTATCAAGGAAAATCTGTACCCAGTAAGTACCTGGTTCAGGAAATACTATTTCCTGGTACATATTAATAGCCATAAAAGGTGTTTCATCATCTTCAAGCATAAATTCGTGATCTTTTGTATCTGTAAGAACAGTCTTTTTATCAGGTCTCAATATCTTTGTTCTTTCAGTATGAGGACCAAGACCATAGCACCAGCCGTTATTTATGAAAAAATTAGGACTTTTAATAGGAAATTCCGGGAAAGGCAGTTCATAAAAGATATACTTAAAACTCGGGGGTTTATTACCCGATTCATCAACCTCAAGACACGGAATAGAAAACTGTAATGAAGGTTTTTTCAAAAACTGTCAACTCCTTAATGGCAAATAATAGCCGTCATATTTTCATAATACTTTCTATATGAAAAAGCTTTTTTCCTGCCCTCTTTTAATTTTTATTTTAATTATCGTGACCCGTGACGCGATGATTGACTGTAGAAAACTACTTTAAATCAATTATCTGAATGGAATTACCGTTGAAATCGCTTATTATTAATTTTCCATCCTTCTCATTTAAAGCTATTCCTACAGGAGCACTCATTCTGCCCAGGGCAGACTTTGTAGTAAGAACAGATAAAAGGTTACCTTCTTTTAACTCATATATAAGTATCTTTTCCTGAGACGAATCCGTAAGATAGACCTTATCACCGGAATCAACCGTAATATAGGGTTCTCTTATATTATTACCATACCATCCGGCAACATCGAACTTATCGATAAAAGTACCATCTGGCTTAAATCTCTGAACCCTCTGGTTCCATGTATCGGCTACAAGAATATTTCCTTCATTATCCAGAGCAAGTCCTACCGGTTCCTGAAACTGACCGTCTTCGCTTCCTTTTGAACCGAACTGTTTCAACAACTCACCTTTATGACTATATTTCTTTATAAAACAATTCCCAGTATCAGTTACATAAATATCACCATTACCGTCTACCAGAACATCTCTCGGACCGTAAAAATCTCCCATCCAGTAAAATTGATACACACCGTCCAGAGAAAATCGTTCTATTCTGTGATTCCATGTATCTGCCACATAAACATAACCATTTTTTCTGTCAATTCCTATGCCGCATGGCTCCTGAAATTTACCTTCTTTCCCTCCCTGTTCTCCCCATGAAGATATGAATACTCCCCGGGAAGAAAATTTTTCTATTCTGTGATTGAGAGAATCTACTGCGTATATATTGCCATCTGAGTCTATATCTATATCCCGTGGACAGTTAAACTGTCCCTTCGAACTGCCTTTATTACCGGTAACCATAACCTTGGTTACCAGAGTGGACGGCAGAGAAGGCGTTCTTTCCTGTGCCACATTTAACCCCATAAGAGGCACAGCTTCCAGAACGGGAAGATTTGAAAAATCCTTTTTCATATACAACATATAATCAGTAGACCCTGTATCATTCCATATATGTCTGAAAAATATAAATCTGTAAAGAAGGTTGAAAAATTCCTGAAAGCCATTTTTCAAAGAA
>JBEHWO010000255.1:0-9908 GCA_040217695.1 Vulcanimicrobiota bacterium
GAACACCTTTACATTATGCAGTAAAAAGCACTTCAATGGAAACAATAACATTTCTTATATCCAGAGGATCTGATATAAAAGCAAAGGATAATTATGGCTGCACTCCTCTACACAGTGCATCAGAGGCAGCAAATCCGGAGGCAGTGCAAATTTTACTATCAAAAGGAGCAGGCATAAATGACAGAGCAGGTAACGGATGTACCCCTCTTCATTATGGAATAGCTTCTTTTTTGATAAATAATAAAATTGAACTGGAAGAATCTTTAATATCTGCCGGTGCCGACGTGAATGCCACAGATAATGACGGTATGACCCCTCTTCACTATGCGGTTAAAACCGGCTCAAAAACTCTGGTATCACTTCTTGTAGAGAGCGGGGCAGACGTTAACAGTAAAGACAGTAAAGGGCTTACACCACTGCACTGGTCAGCAAAGACAGGCGGAAAAGATGTCGTACAATTTTTAATATCCAGAGGTGCAGAGATTAATGCAGTTGATAACAGTGGCACAACTGCTCTTCAGATGGCGAAAGATCAGGGTCGTAAGGATGTAGTAAATGTACTTCTTGCAAACGGTGCAAAGGAATAATAATGAGTAGTGAGTGGAACAGAATATTTTTTATTCATTCACTACTCACTACTCACGTTAGAATTACACTAACCCTTTTCCATAAGTCTCTTTCTTGTGTATGCTATAAGCCCTCCTGCATCTATTATGGCCTGTCTTGCCTTTGGAAGTGGATTAACGGAGAAGGTTTTCCCCGATGTTTTATTTATTACAGAATCAGATGTAACTTCTAATTCATCCCCCAGATTTGCATCTATCTCAGGACATATGACAGTCCTGAGCCCCAGGTTTATAGAATTCTGTAAAAAGATTCTGGCGAAACTTTTTGCCACTATTATCAATTCATGGCCTTTCAGAGTGGAAGTTGCCTGTTCTCTTGAAGAACCGCACCCGAAATTATTACCTGCCACAATGACACTTCCATGAGGAATCTCTTTATTTTTCAGTTTACTGTTAAATTCACTGTAATCTGCAAAGGCAAACTGAGGTGTTTCAGACGGAAGAACTGTTGCCATAAATCTTCCCGGATAAATAACATCTGTCGAAATATCATCTTCAAGTTTGAATACAACCTGTGACATTTTATTTGCCTCCTTTTCTCGGGTCAGTTATATTACCTGTTACGGCACTTGCCGCTGCTACCTGGGGTGAGCATAAATAAACCTCACCTTTAGGGTTACCCATTCGTCCTTTAAAATTTCTGTTGGTAGTAGCAAGGGCTACCTCTCCGTCTCCCAGGGCTCCCTGATGTACCCCCAGACAGCATCCGCAACCGGGATTTATAATTGCTGCACCTGCATCTACAAGATCTCCGAGAATACCTTTCTTTAAAGCCTCTCTGTAGATCTTCCAGGAAGCAGGGAATACAAGCATACGGGTTCCTCTGGCAACCTTTTTACCTTTAAGTATTTTCGCCGCAGCTTCAAGGTCGTCAAGCCTTCCGTTCGTGCATGAGCCAATTACTATCTGCTGTAATTTCACGCCTTCCACTTCACATACAGGCTTTACATTATCAACAGTATGAGGGCAGGCAATCTGAGGAACCATGTCTGACACATCTATTTCTATGACCTGTTCATACACTGCATTACTGTCAGGAGTTACAGGTATAATTTCCTCTGTTACTCCTGCTTCTTCACGAAGATATCTTATCGTTTCTTCATCTGCAGGGACAATACCCGATGTCGCTCCTGCTTCCACAGACATATTGCATATTACAAGCCTGCCGGAAGTGGACATATTCCTTATTGTTTCACCGTGAAATTCAATAACCTTATAATTTGCACCCTGGGCAGAGATTTTTCCTATAAGATACAGTATCAAATCCTTTGGCCCTACAAATTCAGGGAATTTCCCTTTTACTTCTACTTTTATTGTACCGGGAACTTCTACATTCAGAACTGTACCGAGTGACCATACACTGGCCATTTCCGTTGCACCAATACCGAAAGAAAAAGCTCCAAGGGCACCATGGCTTGTAGTATGACTGTCTGTTCCTACCACTACATACCCGGGCCTCACATAACCGTATTGAGGAAGAATCTGATGACATATACCACCTTCGTCTCCTCTCAGATCATGGAATTTTGTTATTCCCTGTTTTGCCACAAAATCACGGATTTTTTTCTGATTCGTAGCAGTTTTGGAAGTTTCCGCAGGAACTCTGTGATCGAATATGATTGCTATGTTAGAAGGATTCCATACCTTCGCTTCAAGTCCTGTACCGTGATAAACCTCTGAAAATTGATTTATCACAAGGGCACCGTTTTCATGAGACATTGCCAGATTTACCACAGGTTCAAGGACATCTCCCACTTTAACGGAATTCTGCCCTGTGGCTCTGGCTAAAATCTTTTCCACTACTGTCATTCCCATTTTTATACCTCCTTTGATTCGTGACCCGTCACGCGTAACGCGTGACGGGTAATGCATTAAATAAGACAATCTCTAAATAACTTTCTTTTCTCTGAAATCATTTATCTGTTCCGCTGTATAACCGATAGAAGTCAAAATTTCCTCTGTACTGGCGGAAAGTCTCGGAGGAGGACTATCTATGGAAGCAGGCGTTTTTTCGAATTTTGCCGTAAGATTGAATAATTCCACTTCTTCAAGGCCTTCTACTCCTTCAACCTTTATTTTCTGCAGGGTATTTCTGTGTTTTATCTGAGGCGCAGTGAGAGCTCCTTCAAGAGACAGTATCTCTCCGGAAGGAACACCTTTTTTATTAAGAACTTCTGCCCAGTATTCGGTAGTATGTTCTTTTAATTTTTCTTCCAGAAGAGGAGTAAGAAGTTTACGATTGGCCTTCCTTGTATCTCTTTCTTTAAATCTGGGATCTTCTTTTAATTCAGGCATACCCAGAACTTCAACAACAGCTTCCCACTGTTCCTGTTTATTTGCCGCAATATTAAGATATCCGTCTTTCGTAACAAACATACCTGACGGAGCGGCAGTGAAATTATCATTACCCATAAGAACAGGCTGCTGTTTTCCTATAAGGAGATTTGCCGCGACCCAGCCCATAAGAGGCATAATAGAGTCAATCATGGCTATATCGATAGACTGGCCTTCACCGCTTTTTTCTCTGTAATAAAGGGCAGCCATGATGGCAAAAGCCGCATTTACACCTGCAACCGTATCACATACAGGGAAACCTGCTCTCAGGGGATTCAATCTTTCATCACCGTTTACTGCCATGACACCGCTCAGCCCCTGAACAATCTGATCGTAGGCAGGTTTGAGTGCATCAGGTCCTGTCTGGCCGAAACCTGAAATGGCACAGTAAATTATACGGGGATTAATTGCGCTTAGCTCTTTATATCCCAGGCCGAGTCTGTCCATAACTCCCGGTCTGAAATTCTCCACTACCACATCTGCCGTTTTAGCAAGTTTTCTAAAAATCTCTTTTCCCTCCGGAGCTTTCAGGTTAAGGGTAACAGATTTTTTATTGGCATTCTGTGCAAGAAAGCTGGTTCCCATAAGCTGTTTGTTAAGTTTCGGCACATTACCGAGTTTTCTTGCAAGTTCTCCCTCTCCCGGAGGTTCTATCTTTATAACCTCTGCACCGCATAAAGACAGATGAACAGTGCAGAAAGGGCCTGAAAGAACATTTGTAAGATCAAGAACTCTTATACCTTCTAAAAGTTTCATAATAATAATTCCTCCTTAAAATCGTGACGCGTAACGCGTAACGCGTGACGGGTGGTTCGTGATGCGTAATGCGTGATGCGTAATGCGTAATACGTTATAATCGTGACGCGTGACGGGTAAGCATCCCTTTCACTTTTCACCACTCACTACTCACTTTTCACTAATTTATATATCATGCCCGGCAATTCTCTATTAAACAAAGCTGAACCATCTTTTGCAATTCTAACAATTTCATCAATATTTACATCCTTTCTCAGATTAATCTGATGAAGGAGATAGACAAAATCCTCTGTAGAAACATTCCCTGATGGAGATTTTGTAAAAGGACATCCTCCGAGTCCGCCGAAAGCAGTTTCTATATATTTCACTCCTGATTTCATAGCTGTATAACAGTTCAGGAGGCCAAGTCCGTAGGTATTGTGAAAATGGCAGGCACATTCAACAGTATTATCCAGTTTAAATATGGCCCCATAAAGTTTTTCTACTGTTTCCGGGTTTCCATGGCCTGCAGTATCTGCAAGACTTATATTCTTTATACCTGCTTCGAGATATTTTTCTACAATGGAAAGAACTTTCTCATGAGGAATTTTTCCTTCAAATCCGCATCCGAAAGCAGATTGGACAGAAGCCTGAACTTTTTTATTTGCTTTCATACATTCTTTTGCCATCGCAATAATTCTCTCCGTAGCTTCTGAAACAGTCATGCCGGTATTTTTCTTACTGTGTGTTTCACTGGCAGAAACTCCCATACAGAACATTTCCACTCCGCAGGACATACCTCGTTCAACCCCTTTTTCATTAAGAACAAGGGCAGAAAGTATTGTTTCAGGTGTTTTTATTTTGTTAAGTTCTGTAAAAATCTGCTCTGTATCTGCCATTTGAGGCACTTTTTTAGGGTTCACGAAAGAACCGACCTGAATAATGTCAATCCCTGATTTCATAAGTCCTCTGACCCATTCTATCTTTTTCCCGGGAGGAACAAGGTCTTTTTCTATTTGAAGTCCGTCCCTCAGGCCAACATCGTGAATGATAATATTCATAATTTAACACTCCTTAAAACGTAATGCGTGATGCGTGACGCGTGACGCGTATCATATCATACATTACGACATACATTTATCAGTTACGCATATTCATTTCAATAATTAGATATTTCATTGTGAAGTCCTTCATGATTACATGGTAAAATTATAGTTTGGAATGGTGAATAGTGAGTTGTCAGGAAATTACCCGTCACGCGTTACGCGTTACGCATCACGAATTATAGCCATAGTCTTCAAAGCAGTATTTTTTACTTCCATATCATCTGAATCTGATAATTCATCAAGTTTTTCCAGTGCCACAGATTTTTCTACTTCTCTTAACATTTCTATTGCATCAAGACATGTTCTTCTATCATCACTGTCCAGGTTCTGAACAATCGTTTTTCCGTATCGTTTATTCACTGTAATGGCTGTGATAAGCCACAGAAGAGAAAATACCAGTGCCATAACAGTAATAATAATTCTCTGTGATGTTATAGCCTCAGGATTACTGTAAAAACTTTTATTTATAAAAATAATAAAAAGTCCTCCCAGAATACCGCCGACAGGATTGATTAAACCTTCCAGAATACCTCTGGCACGGCCACGATATAGGCATGACACGGCATTAAATGACAGTTGAAAAGCTGTTATCTGAACAGTCATGCCTGCAAGATCCCACATAAATCTCATAATAACCAGACAGTAAAAGCATGACGAAACAAGTATGGAAGCAAGACATATAAACATAGCAGCAGGAAGGATACACAGTCCGTAGCCGGCACCCGTAAATCTGATAATTCTTCCTGTCAGAAATATCTGTATAAGAAGAACACTTGCTCTCAGAACTATCGTAAAAATACCATAGAATTTATTTAAATCTCCCTCTGTAGTTAAATGCTGATTCAGCATTTTATCGAATTGAAATTCTTTAAGTGATGCCACAAGCCAGAATAATATACAGATAAATGCTATTGATTGTAACAGTGGTGAAGAGAATAAAAATTTAAATCCGTCTCTGAAATTGGATATTAAATTATTTGATATATTTTTCAGATATGTCGTGTCAATTTCTTCACCATAATATCTCCGTAATATACTCAGGAGAGGCAAAACAGACAGCACAAGGAATGCCCAGCATATAATAAGAATTTCCACTTCAAGTTTATCGCCGAAAAATCTCAGAATCAAACCGCCTGATATACTTCCCAGTGAAGGAGCCATGGCTATAAGAGGATAAACTCTGGTTCCTTCATCAGGTCTGAAGGCATCATTGACAAGTGTCCATATTTGAATACTGGTAATAGAATAGCCTATACCTTCCCCCGTAAGAATAAGAAAAGCGAATAATATGAGACTACTGTCCAGTTCAAGATGTCCTTTATATTCAGGAATAAAAAAAATAGAAATAATAAATAATATACCTGTACCGGCAGAAAATATCTTTATAAGGGTATATCGAGGTAATAGATCGGCAAAAAAAAGATAGATACATGCTCCTGCGAGGGAAAAAGAAGCAAATAAAATGAAGGAATAAGGCAATGTTTCAATGCCAAGCCTTTTGAGTAAAATCGTATTAATAGCAGCCCATCCTATGGTATAACCTGCTGTACGAAGGGCCAGGATTAAAATAAAAATAAGTACTTTAAAAAATTTGTTTGATATCATGAAAGTGAAAAGTGAAAAGTGAAAAGTGAAAAAGGAAAGCTATTCTTCACTCTTCACTATTCACTCTTCACTATACTACTTATTCTTTCTTCTTGCTCTTCTTCTTTTTTTCCTCTTTTTCAGGCTTAGATTTACTTATCTCAAATTCCACTTTTTCCAGGAGAGCTTTTTTCAGGTCTTCCTGTCTCTTCTTTTCCTTCTCACTGGCTTCTTTCTTCCACTCTTCAAGTTTTTTCTCTATCTCTTCCGCTCTCTTCTTTTCTTCTTCTTCTTTCTTCTTTAACTCTTCTTCTTCTTTTCTCTTTAATTCTTCTTCCTGGAGTCTCTTCTTTTCTGCTTCTTCTGCTCTTCTCTGCAGCTCCTGTGCAGGCCATTCAGGTTTAAATACAACCATACCGAGAGGAGGAACATCAATTTCTATGGCATAAGGCTGATTGTGGCAGAATACCTTTTCTGCAGTAACACCGCCTCCATTACCCATATTACTGCCCCAGTACATGGAAGAATCACTGTTTAAAACTTCTTTATAATATCCTTCATAAGGAACACCTATCTTATATTTAAACCATGGCACAGGAGTAAAATTATAGACAAATACAATAATACTGAGTCCGTCTTTTGCTATTCTGTAAAATGCTATTACACTCCTGTCTGCATCATGGAAATCTATCCACTGAAAGCCTGTATAGCTGGTATCCACTTCATAAAGGGCCGGTTCCGATTTATAGAGACGGAGCAGATCCTTTACATAATCATTTAATTTTTTATGAGATTCATATTGAAGTACATGCCAGTCAAGGCCGAAATCATGGTTCCATTCTCTCCACTGCCCCATATCACATCCCATAAAGAGTAATTTTTTCCCGGGATGGCCGAGCATAAAACCGTATAGAAGTCTCAGATTTGCAAATTTCTGCCACTCATCTCCGGGCATTTTACTGATCATGGAACCTTTCAAATGGACCACTTCATCATGGGAAAAAGGAAGAATAAATTTTTCACTGAAAGCATACATAAGGCTGAAGGTCAGGGTGCCCTGTTTATATTTTCTATAAATCGGGTCGGAAGACATATAGGATAAAATATCATTCATCCAGCCCATATTCCATTTAAATCCGAATCCAAGGCCTCCCACATAGGTAGGGCCTGACACCTGAGGCCATGCTGTAGACTCTTCTGCAATCATAAGAGCTCCCGGATAGTATTTATAAACTACTGTATTTAAATATTTCAAAAAAGCTATGGCATCCAGGTTTTCTTTTCCTCCGTACATATTGGGAACCCATTCGCCGGGCTTTCTGGAATAGTCAAGATAAAGCATAGATGCCACTGCATCTATACGAAGTCCGTCTATATGATATTTCTCAAACCAGAACAATGCATTTGTTATGAGGAAATCCTGCACTTCTGTTCTTCCGTAATTAAATATGAGCGTTCCCCAGTCCTGATGTTCACCTCTTCTCGGATCGGCATGCTCATAAAGACAGCTGCCGTCAAATCTGGCAAGAGCATAGGCATCTTTCGGGAAATGGGCAGGAACCCAGTCAAGTATAACTCCTATACCATTTTGATGGCAGTAATCTATGAGGTACATAAAATCTTCAGGTGTACCGTAGCGGCTTGTAGGGGCAAAATAGCCTGAGCACTGATATCCCCATGAACCATAGTAAGGATGTTCTGCAAGAGGTAAAAACTCTATATGAGTATAACCCATTTCTTTTACATAATCTACGAGCCTCTGTGCCACTTCCCGGCAATTCAGGCACATGTCCGGGTTATCAGGGAACCTGAGCCATGAACCGAGATGTACTTCGTAAATCCACATGGGTTTTTCATAATTATTTGTATCTTTTCTATTTTCTATCCATTCCCTGTCTTTCCATTCGTATTTATCTATATTATAAACAACAGAAGCTGTTCCCGGAGCAAGTTCCATATGGAGTGCATAGGGATCGGTTTTAAGAAAATAATAATGATGATGGCTTTTTATTTCAAATTTATAAAGTTCCCCTTCTGTAAGTCCCGGGATGAATATTTCCCATATACCAGAACTGCCCAGGGATCTCATAGGATGTTTTCTTCCGTCCCAGTTATTAAAAGTACCTACAACACTTACCCGCCTTGCATTGGGAGCCCATACGGCAAAATGAACTCCGCCGACACCCTGATGGGTTATAACCCTTGCACCGAGTTTTTCATAAATCCTGTGATTTGTACCTTCACCGAAAAGATATACGTCCTGAGAGGTAAGATATGGTAAAAAAGCATAAGAATCTCTGAAGGTTTCAACTTTTCCCGTCTGACTTACAGTACGTAACATATAAGAGAAATTCTTTTCTCTGCCGGGATAGGCAATTTCAAAAAAACCTTCGTCATGGATCTTATACATTTTATATTCTTTTTCGCCGTCTTCTATGTCCACTACATAGGCGTCCACTGCATCAGGCAAAAAAGATCTTACAGTTACGCTTTTTATGCCCTGAAGTTCCACTTCATGGATACCCAGGACAGAAAAAGGATCATGATGTTCAAGATATATGATTTTATAAATATCTTCCCATGAAACTGTAGGTAACATAATTTTCACTCCTATCTGGTATTTCTGATTTTATACATTTATATCTTCAATATGTTCAACCTTAACGGAATAATTCCTTCAATAAGAATTTAATATGTGGAATATTTACCGTTATAAGCACATGGGAATTGTCAGGAAATAACTACATCATTTTTACAGTGTATATCGTGACGCGTAACGCGTAACGCGTGACGGGAGGAAAACTTTTATTACATGCTTATGCTCAGGTCAGTAGTAACTAAAATTTTATATATCGTGACGCGTGACGGGAGCAAAACCTCATGTCTACAAATGATACAGATTTTTTTCGGATACTCTTTTTCCTGGAGCGGTAATTAGATCTGCAAGCGATAAATACGACACCGGATAATCAGTGATTTTGTCTCCTCCACATTGGGCTATCAATCATAAGGCTTTGCCTGTCTGGTGCACTGGAGGAAAAATATCACGGCAGAACAGGTGTATTTTAATCGCATATAAGGCAAGATGGCATAATGTAAGCTCTATCAAACCTGAATGTTCCAGTTTAGATTTTTCCGGAAGAGCGCCAGACAGGCAAAGCCGGGCGATTATATTCAGTGGAGTATTTACCGCTGGCACCACTCAGTAAATTCTAATAAGCTATGAAATTAACTACAATCTATAATTACCCTGTTTGAATTTATAAAAAATTATATTATAATAAATTTATAAATATTTTTTCGGAGGATTAACATGAGAGGCACAGACGATCAACTCTCAGATGACATATTACTGCAGAATCGCTATAAAATTATTGATCTCATGCATACAGGGCCTGTAAGCAAAACATACAGAGGAATCGATACAAAAGATAGCAGTTATGTATTTATTAAAGAAGTAATCCATACCTATACAGATCCTTCATTACGTTACCAGGCTATAGAACAATTTAAAGATGAAGTT
>JBEHWO010000256.1:0-9891 GCA_040217695.1 Vulcanimicrobiota bacterium
AGTCCTTATATTTTCTTCCGATTGTCCTACCAGTCCTCCGAATATTGCCCCTACATCAAGCCTCAAAAGAGGCATTTTCCATAACCCTGATATGGCTCTGGCAACAAGGCTTTTTCCTGTGCCGGGAATTCCTACAAGAAGAATACCTTTGGGTGTAGGAAGGCCGTAATCTCTGGCTTCTATGGTAAAAGCTCTCTCTCTCTTTTTAATCCATGATTTTAATGCTTCAAGACCTCCCACACTCCCTATCGTTTCTGTTACAGGGAAAAATTCCAGAGCAGGCGTTTCGGAAATCATCTGTTTTTTTTCATATAAAATGAGATCTATGGAACGCTCATCCAGATTACCGTTTATAGTAATACATTTTAAGAATACTCTTTCAGCCTGATTACCTGAAAGTCCCAGTGAGGCTTTTACTATTCTCTCTTTAACACTTCCTGAAAGACGGGGTTTTATACAGGTCTTAATTATAACTTCTTCTAAAATCTTTACCATTTCATCATAATCAGGAAGAGGGAAATTAATTACCGTTATATGATCTTTCAGTTCATATGGTATAGCCGTAACAGGTGTAATAACTATTATATTTTTTGTGCTTTTTTTCAGTCTTGAACAGAGAGAACGAAGCTTTACAAGAATTCTGGTATCCTTCCAGAAAAGGTGAAAATCCTTTAAAATAAAAATAGCTTCACTCTGAAATTTATCTATTCTGTCTAAAGCCACCAGGGGATCTACTGCACCAGGTTCAGGATGAATCCCTCTGGAATTTATAACTTCAAACCCTTCTCCCAGAGTCCAGGAAAAAATATTTTTACTATCCTTCAAAACTTCTCTTATTGTAGAAAGAAGCCTTTCTTCTTCATAACTTATAATATTTATCAAAGGATACCGTGCTCTTATGAGAAGATCTATCTCATGAGCAATTTTCATTTCCTTCCTCCCTGTTACCTGATGTGTCCGAGAGTGTTTGCACAAGTGGCAGAAGTTCTTTAAGAAGAGATGTTATAGTAACATTACCGTCCTGATCTATATAAATTTTAATATCAAAACCTGAAGGAATGTTTATATCTTCTGGCATAATTATCTATCTACAACAGTCTTTATCTTTCTTATTTCTATACCCCACATTTCTGCCTGTTCTTTAAGATTCTGCAATAATCTCTCTTCAAATTCTTTCTTATTTGTAGCTGATTTCAAATCAGTATAAGTAGTTTTCGAAGTTTCTTTTAACAGTAAATCACTCATAGCATTAATAATAGTTTCTTCATAATTGGAAACAGTGCCATAAGCCTTGGCCGGATCTTTCATCTTTATTGTTACTGTTCCGCTGGCATACAATTTTTCCTTATCGGCAGCTGTTGTCATTTTTTGCGGGACATTTAAGTCCTTTAAATCATAACTTACAAGCTTTAATCTATCATAAAAAGGCACAAGAATCACCATACCGGGTTTTCTCAACTCTTTAAATTTATTACCCCGAAAGACAACTCCTTCTTTTTTCTCCGGCACTACCCTGGTTCCAAAAAGTCCAAAAATAATTGCAAGTATAATCAAAATAAAAATCACTGTACCCAAATATCGTCACTTCCTCTAATAAAATTTCAATATATTTCTTTTCTACAAATTAACAGAAAAATCCTGCTTTAATAAATTAATAAGGGGCGTTACAAAACGCCCCTTATAAGAAAATTACGTAATACGTCAGGCTTCTACAGGAATGTGAAGTGATACAGATTCACCGTTCATTTTTCTCTGTATAAGATCAGCCTTCTCAGTAATCTTATTACTCAGGAACTGTTCTTTATCACCCTGGTATTTAGGTGTGATTTTCTCATTTAATGCAACTACACCCGGATTTTCCTTCATAAGTCCGAGAGTGAAACCTTCAAGGAAGAAATCGGTTTTGGCTTCAGCTCTCATATCTTCACTGTAAAGATCTGAGAATAAGGCAGGTCTGTTCTTAAGAACTTCCTGCATAAAGGATTTGAGAGATTCATCTTTTAAACATTCTGCCGTAAAATCGGCAAGTAATTCTTTTCGCTCCTCAGGTGAAAGATTGACTGCTGTCTCCTGAGTCTGTTGAGTTTCACCTGCGCCATTACTGCCCTGCATGCTCTGCTGCTGTAATGCTGATGCAGTATTTGAAACTACCTGATCAAAAAAGACAACGCCTTCGGGAGGATATTTACCGGCAAATTCCTGTGTAAAGGCTTTTACGCTCTCATCTCCTTCAAGAAGTCCTTTTGCAAGAGCAATCATGGCAAGTTTCATTTTTTGTTCCGGAGGTGTACCTTCACTCAGGAGAGCCTGTGCCATAACAGGTTCTTTGCTGAAAGCTTTAGATGTATATTCCTTCATTTTATCATCTGTCGTAAAGGACAGAGTAAAATCATTTAATAATGCAAGCTGCTGCTGTTCAGTAAGTGCCTGAACCTGAGTCTGTGCAGCCTGTGCGGCAGCCTGTGCTTCCTTCTGCTGTTCAATAAGTATCTGTTTGATTTCTTCAGCTTTTGCCTTTATTGCTTCCTGCCTTTCCTCCGGCTGGGTCTTCAGGAATTCTTCCACAGGTTTTTCATTTGCCACAAGACCGCGAAGAAGCATTTCCAGGAATATTCCTCTTGCTTCAACTGTTTCCGGTTGATATTTACCGAGTAATACTCTCTTGAGCATTTGCATGAAACTTTCATCTACATTTTTACCTGCTTCGAGTTTTGCCAGTACATCTTCATTTCCGTAAGATTTCAACACATCTGTTACCCATTTGTCCATGTCTTCATCTTTCATGGCTTTTGTAACAAATTTATTAAGCTGTTTTTGCTGCTCTGCAGCTTTTGCTTCCATTTCGAGCATTTTTTCTATATATTTCTGTTCTATCCCTGTTGTTTCCGACAGAGCTTTTGCCTGGGCTTTCATCTGTACTCTCTTGTTTGCATCTTTGACAAGAAGTCTTATAACAATACCGAGAGCAGCAAGACCAAGGCCGGGAAGGAGAGGAGGACAGAGTGTTCCTCCTGCTATCATAAGGGCAATTTGACCGCCTGTTATGAGCAGGTCAGGAGATTTTGCAAGTATGCCGTCTTTACTGAAATCAAGCATGGAATTTTTCATGGTTTTAAGTCCCACTTTAGCCAGCTGTTTCTGGCCTGTTTTTACCGTCTCATCGGCTACCAGCTGCATGTCTTCAGGTCTGAAATTCATACCTTTTAAAGTGCTTACAAGTTCATCTTTAGATAATTTTTTACCTTCAAGACTTTCTAAACCTTTAATTTGCTCTTCTGAAACCGGTGTAATCTTTATACGATTGTTATGAATTGCCACTGCTTCTTTTACTGAAAACAAATCATTTTCTAACGCAAAAAACTCGACAGGTTTGTGAGATTTTTTACTCAACATTTCTGCAGATCTCATACGATCATTAAACGTTTCTTCACTGACTTTTTCCTTAACAAGAACTTCCTTAAGGCGTTCAATTCCCTCATCAGTAACCAGCAATTCAGGAATTGCTAAATATTCTGTCATCTTTTTCACTGTTTTCTTATCAAATTCAAACCACACAGCCTCTTTAAATTCTTTAAGCTTTTTCATGGAATCCTGAAATCCCTGTTCATCTATCTCTTCTTTATCCGTTCCTATATCTACCTGATCGCCTGTATCTTTTAAAACAGGAGCTGCTTCTTTCGGAGAAGTCTGCCATCGGGATTCTAATTTCCCGTCTCTTCCTACCTGCCAGGATGACTGTAAATTCGTATTTACTGTTGCCACATCTATCTCCTCCTCGATCTATATAAAAAGATAATAATTCTCTCTATTATTAATCATAGTATATCCCAATAAAAAATAAAATAAAACAAAATTATGTTAACATATTGTTAACTTTTGACCAGGGTTTTGGGGATTTATATGAGAATCGTAACGCGTGACGCGTAACGCGTGACGCGTGGTTTCACTCCTTATTTGCATCGTGATGCGTAATGCGTGATGCGTATTTCATCACCAGGGCGTTTAATAAAACGCCCCTGCTCACCACTCACTTCCCTGTAGCAATTGACGTATAAGGAGTAAGTTTCTTTATTTCCACTTCAGTAAAACCACTCTGTTTAAGCCACTCTGTAATCTCTTTTCCCGTATAAGTATTACCTTCTTTTGTTCCTGAAAGCATATTAACTGCGAAAACAAGAGGATATTCAGGCCCGGTTCTGTCATCTTCAGGAAAGAAATCTTTAACTATCACTTCTCCTCCTTCGGAGAGAGATTTTCTGGCTTTATCGAAAAGAAGCAAAATATCTTTTTCTCCGAGGGAATGAATAATATTTGATATAAGAATAATATCATAACCTGTCCCCAGAGGATCTTTCAGATAATCCCCGCCAAGTGTATCTATACGTTCACTCATACCTGATTTAAAAATCTGTTCTTCTGCAATAGGCACTACTTCGGGAAGATCAAAAACTGTTGCCTTTAAATCAGGATATTTTCTGCACAGGCCTATAGCATAGGTGCCCGGCCCGCCGCCTATGTCGATAAAATGTTTTTTACCGGTAAAATCTGTAGCATTTACAAGTTCTTCCACACTGAAAGCCCCCACATTTGCCATAGCCATAATAAATCTCCTTGTTTCCTCCGGTGATTCTCTTCTCTTTTCCATACCTGATTTTACAGGTTGCCCCGTTCTGACAATCTCCGGTAGTTCTGCCCATCTTTTATAAAGATCACCTGCATGTTTTATTGAATGACCCATGTAAAATTCTTTGCCTTCTATGAGATGGTCTTTCCCTGAAGGGGAATTTTCATAAAAATCCCCATTTTTATATAAAAGACCCATACCTGTAAGAGCATTCAAAAGGATCCCTGTTGCTCTTTCATCTGTACCTGTTATTTTTAAAATATCTTCAAGTTTTTTACCTTCTTCTCCTATAACAGTAAACATATTCAACTCACATGCGGTAATAAGGATTTGAGCCTGCATAAACCCCCTGGAAATAGAAGAAATTTTGTCTATATTTTCATAGATCTCTTTTGATAACATATTAAATATCATTCCTTTCAATAAATTTCTTTCTATTATATCAGCTTTTCAAAATTATGCTATAATATTATTATAGTGTATTTCATAACTTATTAGAATTTAAGTAGTCGTGACTCGTAACGCGTAACGGGTTTAATCGCGCATCACGCTTTACGCATTACGATGTTGTTATTTATGGATAGTTATGAAAGTAACTATAAAGCAATCTGAAGAAAGAGGTCAAAGAAAATGATAATAGAGTATATAGAAGAGGCTTTAAAAAAAGCTCATTATGAAATTATAAATGACGAAGAACCTTATTATGGAGATATAAAAGAACTTAAAGGTGTATGGGCTACAGGCAGAACACTGGAAGAATGCAGAGATAATCTCAAAAGTGTCATAGAGGGATGGTTATTATTAAGCGTTAAAAAGGGATTATCAATACCAAAAATTGGAAACTGCGAAATAAAAGAAATAGAGGAAATTATTGTATAATGGCAAAACTAAAACCTGTTACATTTTCTGATTTTGTCAGAACTCTTAGAAAATTTGGATTTGAAGGTCCTTATGGAGGAGGAAAACATTTGTACATGATAAAAGATGATTACAGGTTGACTATCCCAAATCCTCACAGAGAAATAATAGGAATAGATTTATTAATGAAAATACTGAAACTTGCAGCTATAACAAGAGATGAGTGGATGGAAAAGTTATAAAAATTACTATGAATTACATGTTTCCTACAACCAGAACAGAAATGAACTCTCCTGGCATAAAACATCTGGATATAATTCTCATATCAGGAGAGGCTTTTATTGATCATCCTTCTTCCGGTGTTGCTATAATTGCCCGTCTGCTTCAGGACCATGGCTACAGTGTAGGTATTATAGACCAGCCTGACTGGAGTTCTAAAGAAGATTTTACCAGACTGGGGAAACCTGAATTATTTTTCGGAGTTACTTCAGGATGCCTGGATTCTATGCTTGCCAATTACACACCTGTGAAGAAAATAAGAAGAGGAGACAGAAGATTATCTGAATATACTATGCCTGACAGAGCAGTCATAGTATATTGTAACAGGATTAAAGAGGCCTATAAAAATATTCCCATAGTCATAGGAGGTATTGAAGCATCTCTGAGAAGGTTTGCCCACTATGATTACTGGTCGGACAGTATAAGGCGTTCCATCCTGATGGATTCAAGGGCTGATATTTTAGTCTATGGTATGGGAGAAAGACAGATACTGGAAATAGCAGAAAGATTAAAGAGAGGAGAAAATCTTGAAGGTATAAGAGGAACATCAATAAAAAGAAAAAACAAATTTCCTCAGGATTCAATAAAACTTCCATGTTTCAAAGAAATTTCTGCAAATAAAGAGGCTTTCTGTAAATCTTTTCTTATACAGGAGAGAGAACAGGAACCATTTACCGGTAAAGCATTGATAGAAGAATATGAGCATGGTGCAATCATACAGTATCCACCTGCCATGCCGATGACCGAAGAAGAAATGGATTACATTTATGAATTACCTTTCAGCAGAAAAAGTCATCCCAAATATAAAGAAGAAATTAAATCCCTTGAACCTGTCAGATTTTCAATAATAACCCACAGAGGATGTTTTGGGAATTGTTCATTCTGTGCATTGAGTTTTCATCAGGGTAAGTTTATTCAGAGCAGATCCAGTGAATCCATTTTAAGAGAAATAGAAAAACTCACATTCCATCCCGGATTTAAAGGATATATAGATGATCTCGGAGGGCCAACGGCAAATATGTATGGGATAAACTGCTGTAAATACGAAAAAGGAAAAGATTTCGTAGAAGTTCCGTCTATAATAGATAAAAACACTGAAAGACTTAATTTTAACTCTTCAATCAGATGTAATATGAACTGCCTTGGAAACAGGTGTAAAAATCTATCCTGTAATAACAGAGTCCTTACAGAGCTTCTTAAACAAATCAGAAACATAAAAGGAGTAAAAAAAGCCTTTGTAAGATCGGGAGTAAGATATGATCTATCTCTGAAAGACGAAGCATATTTAGAAGAACTTATAGGATATCATATAAGCGGCCAGATGAAAGTTGCACCGGAACATATTTCCCCGTCAGTCCTTGAACTTATGAATAAACCTTATGTGGAAGTTTTTGAAAAGTTCTACAGGAAATTTACCGACATAAATAAAAAATTCTCAAAAAAACAGTATTTAATTCCTTATTTTATCGTATCTCACCCTGGCTCAGGAAAGAAAGAAGGTCTGGCTCTTAAGGATTATATAAGAAAAAATCATATAGCTATAGAACAGATTCAGATCTTTACGCCCACACCTATGACAAAATCAACATGTATGTACTATACGGGAATGGATCCCGTAACCCTTAAAGATGTTTATATTCCCCGGAGTATAAAAGAAAAAGAAGAGCAGAAAAACATGCTTTTATATAGAAAAAAATCACTATAACTAAAAAATTTAGTTTAATAATATTGATTTTCCATATTAATTGTGCTAAAATACATTGGGTATTAAAAAAAATTTATTTTAAGAAAGTGATTGACCATGGCTAGAGCAAAAGCAATTAAAATTTTACTGGTTGATGATGATGAAGTTGTAAGAGAGAGTTTATCTTTCTGTCTCCAGCAGGAAGGATATCAGGTCACAGAGGCACAGGATGGTCTTGAAGCACTTGAAAAGATAAAACTATCTCATTATCACATTGTAATTCTGGATCTAAAGATGCCGGATCTTGATGGCACAAAGGTTTTACAGAAGATAAATGAAATAGATGAAGAGGCAAATGTAATAATACTTACAGGTCACCCTTCACTTGAATCTGCTGTAAATACCATGAAATTAGGTGCCGTAGACTACTGTACAAAACCTTTCAATATTGAAGATATTAAACGACTGGTAAGGGAAATTGCAATAAAGAAAGGTCTTATAAGGAGAAAACTTGAAGATCTTCTTGTCATTATAGGTAAGAAGATAAGAGAAACCAGAAAATCAAAGAGAATGACACTGGTTCAGCTTGCAAGAATGACTGATCTATCAAAGAGTTTGATTTCTCAGATTGAAAATGCAAAAGTATCCCCTTCCGTGTCCACACTGGATAAAATTTCAGAATCATTGGAAATTAAATTAACAGATTTATTTGACAATGAAGGTTAAGCGTTAATGAAAAAAAGCCTGTATCGGGGATACAGGCTTTTTTATTTTATTCAGAAACGGATCTTTCCCCTTATTTATCAGTATTATTAGCCGTCTGTAACGGAGAGGTAAGATTCGGGAATTTGCCTTCTTCTATAAGTTTTATAAAGGCTTTAACTACTTCAGGGTCAAACTGACTGCCTGAATTATCCTTTAACTCTTTAATTGCCGCTTCCAGTGTAAGAGCCTTTCTGTAAGGCCTGTCAGAGGTCATGGCATCAAAAGAATCTGCCACGGCTATTATTCTTGCGGGCAAAGGTATTTCTTCACCTTTTATACCATAGGGATAACCTTTTGCAGAGAATTTTTCATGATGATGAAACATATAGGGAAGAATCTTTTGAAAGGCTTTGACGGGGCCCATTATCTGAGCTCCAAAAACAGGATGCTTTTTCATCAAACCAAACTCTTCGTCGGTAAGTTTTCCGGGTTTATTTAATATATGGTCAGGTATATTTATCTTCCCTATATCATGGAGTAATGCCGCATATCTTATTCTATCAATTTCTTCCCTGTCAAGTTTCATTTCTTCTGCCATTGCGACAGCATACTCTGTTACCCTTTCAGAATGTCCTCTTGTATAAGGATCTCTTGCATCTATCGCATTTGCAAGGGCTTTTATGGAACTGATGAAAAGTTCCTGAAGTTCGGCATGTAATCTGGAATTTTCTATGGCTATAGCTGCCTGATTGGCCATCATCAAAAGTAATTCAAGATCTTCTTCTGTAAAATTATCATTTGTTCCCTTATCACTTATATTCATAACTCCCTGAATCTTATCTTTAACCTTGAGAGGTACTGACATGGCTGATTTTATCTCTTCAATCTGTTTGGAGATCTTTGAATCCTTCATTCTGACGCCTTTTTTCATCAATCTTGGCTTCCCCTCCTGGGCTACTTTTCCTGCAATGCCTTCTCCCAGTTTAATTATTGTACTTTTAATTATGTCAGGCGGAAGTCCGCAGGCTGCAACAATATTCATTTCTTTGACATCATGATCTATAAGCATAAGAGAACCTTTTCGTGCATCCAGGAGCATTATGGCGGAATCCAGAACTTTCTGTAAAACCTGATCCCTGTCAAGGGAAGAATTAATAGCAGTTCCTATATGGAAAAGAGTGGATAATTCCCATGCTTTCCTTTCTATTTTCTCATAGAGCTTTGCATTATCTATAGAAATGGCTGCACTTGAAGCCAGTATTTCAAGAAGATTAAGTTCGTCTTCGGAAAAATCCTCTCCTGTCTTCTTGCCTTTTATGCTGACTACACCGAGTATTCTTTCTCTGGCTTTAAGGGGAACACAGATAGAAGATTTTTCATATTCCTCATTTTTTTTATCTCTGAAAACAAGACTCGGTCTGCCATCCAGCACAACATTCCCTGCAACACCTTCTCCTACCCTGACAGTATGTTCATCTTCCAGTGTAAGGCCATTTTCTACAAAAACCATTAACTCATCCCTGTCTTCATTCAAAAGCATAATAGAACCCTGTTCCGCATCAAGGAGTTTCATAGCCTCATCAAGGACCATTTTCAATACCGGTTCGGGATGAAGAAAAGAACTTATATTATTACTTATATTATAAAGAGCGGAAAGGCGCGAAATATTCCTGATTGACTCATATTCCTGCTGACAGAATTCAGAAATAACCTGTGCCAGCGATATGATAAATGCTCTTAT
>JBEHWO010000257.1:0-9867 GCA_040217695.1 Vulcanimicrobiota bacterium
ATTTCATATGTTTATGAAGGCCACCCATTTTCCATATATCCTGTTCACCGTTCATTCCATGTATTACACTGCCGCTTCCCAGGAAGAGAAGGGCTTTAAAGAAAGCATGTGTTATAAGATGGAATAATCCTGCCGTATATCCTCCCACTCCCAGACCCAGCATCATATAGCCTAACTGGCTCAGTGTGGAATAGGCAAGAACCCTTTTTATATCATTTGCCGTAACTGCTATTGTAGCGGCAAATACGGCAGTAAATGCACCTATAAAGGCTACTACTATGAGAGGAATGACTGCTGCTGCAAATATGGGATAGGCTCTTCCTACGAGATATACGCCTGCTGCTACCATTGTGGCTGCATGTATTAAAGCACTGACCGAAGTAGGGCCTTCCATTGCATCCGGAAGCCATACATGAAGAGGAAACTGCGCCGATTTTCCCATGGCTCCCAGGAATAAACAGAGAGCTATCAGTGTTAACACCCATCCCGGCATGAGTGATAACATATCAAAAAATCCTTTTGTCCTATCATGGGTGAAGAAGTTAAGAGTCATACAGTCTCCGTACCTTGCGGAAGCCCACATTACTATCATAAGGGCAACGGATATACCGAGATCTCCTATCTTCGTGGTTATAAAGGCTTTTTTCGCTGCATTTGCCGCAGAGGTTTTTTCAAACCAGAAACCAATGAGTAAATAAGAACATACTCCTACCAGTTCCCAGCATATGAACAGAAGGAGGAAATTATTTGCTATAACGAGACATAACATAGATGCGGCAAACAGGGAAAGATAGGTGAAAAATCTTGAAAATCTTTTATCATGGCCCATATAATCTCTCGAATATATAAAAATCAACATACCTACGAAAGAGACCATAAATAACATTACGGCACTGAGCTGATCAACCATAACTCCGATTTCTATGGAACTGTTCCCTGCATTAATCCATCTCATATAACTGTTATATACTTTAAAATTATGGCCTTCCATAATTACCGAAACCAGTATAAGAAATGAATAAATTGCTGATAAAGCCATTGAACCTATCGCTACATAAGAGCCTTTATGAGTTCCTTTCATCTGTCTTATCTGAGGTAAGAGGGTTAATATGAAAGAAATAAACGGAAATAATGGAATTAACCATACATACTTATATAACATAAATTATTTTCGCCTTTCGGCTTATCCTCCTATCATAGATTTCCTCTATTATCTTACCATTTTAAAATATTTATATTATCTACATCGATGGCTTCTGCTTTTCTGTAATAGGAAATTATAATTGCAAGACCTACTGCAGCTTCTGCTGCCGCAAGACCTATAATAAACAGAACAAATACTGTTCCCCTTGCAGGATCGGGCCAGTATCTTGAAAATGCTATAATATTCAGATTTGCAGAATTAAGCATTATTTCAATACAGAGGAGTATAGATACGGCATTTCTTCTTGTGAGTACTCCGTACAGACCTATACAGAAGAGAATTGTACTGAGTATCACATAATAGATAACAGGCATTTAATTGGTCTCCTCCTTTTTAACCAGTATGATTGCTCCTATTATACTTACTGTCAGTATTATGGAAATTAACTCGAAAGAAAGTATATAATCACTTAACATAAGCCGTCCTGTATCCATAATTTCTTCATTGAAGTTAACAGGATGTTGATTTAAAGGCAGACTCAAACAGACAGGGATTAAAAAAGACAGGAATACACAGATAACTGTCGCCAGTGCAAGTAATCTCTGCCTGTTAAACGTGTTTACGGACATGTCTGTCAATCTGTTTGTAAGCATAACAACAAAGAGAATAAAGGTTGTCACACCGCCTACATAGGCAAGAACCTGAAGTGTGGCTACCAGTTCGGCTTTAAGGGCTATATACATAGCTGCCATGGTAAAGAGGAAGAGCATTAAAATTAAACTGGCATGAAATATATTTTTTTTAATTACTATGAATACTGCAGAACCTATTAAAATTATTGCTAATATTGAAAAGGTAATAAAGTTAATCATATTAAAACCTTTCTAAAAATGAATTCTATTATATAATCCTAAAATCGACAGAAGTCCTGTAAATACCAGATTGATAAGGGAAAGCGGCAGAAGAACTTTCCAGCAGAAATTCATAAGTTGATCTACCCTTAACCTGGGAAAGGTCCATCTGAACCATATGATGACAAATATAAGTGCGAGAACTTTCGCAAGGAATATGAGAAAGGGAGGAATAATCCGTTCCAGACCGAAGAGGGTCCATCCTCCCAGAAATAATGTGGTAGCAATAGCAGAGACTGTTACCATATTTGTATATTCTGCCAGAAAGAAAAGGGCGAATTTCATGCCTGTATATTCGATGAAATATCCTGCCACTATTTCCGATTCTGCTTCAGGGAGATCGAAAGGTGCTCTGTTTGTTTCTGCCACTGCAGAAATAAAATAAATCAAAAAGGCCAGAGGCTGAAGGAAAACAAGCCAGCAATATTGTTGTGCTGTTACAAAATCTCCCATTTTAAAAGAACCGACTACAATTATGACACTTAATATACTTATAACCATGGGCACTTCATAACTTACAATCTGTGCTCCCGAACGGAAAGCGGACATGATGGCATATTTATTTCCTGCAGACCATCCTGCCATAATAATGGCTGTTACTACAAGGCCTGTAATTGCTACTATATATATGATTCCCACATTTAAATCCGATGCAATCATACCTTTGCCGAAGGGAATACATACATAGGCCATAAAAGAAGGTATGAACACAATTATGGGAGCAAGACGAAAAACCCACAGATCAACTCCTTTTGGTGTAATGTCTTCTTTTAATAATAATTTAATTGTATCAGCCAGAGGCTGAGCCCATCCATGCCAGAGTCCGACTCTCATAGGGCCATGTCTGCTCTGTATATGGCCTGCTTCTTTGCGTTCGAGCCATGTCTGAAACATAACCATAATGACAAGAAAAGCTGCTATGAGAACAATAGAAAACCCTCCAGCAATAAATACCTTTACCCATGAAGGAAGAAATCCTGTATGTTCTCCGAGAAATTTCCACAGATGATTAAGATTATAGATATAATCCAGATATTTTAACATAATCTTCTCCTCTATCAGCTATCAGCCAAAAAAATTATCTGTCTACATCACCTAAAATAAAATCTATACTTCCTATAATGGCAGGAAGATCCGCCATAAAGCAATCTTTCATAATTGCTTCTGCAACACTCAGATTGCAGAAACTGGGAGCTCTGACTTTAAATCTGTAAGGTTTTGTTCCTCCGTCACTTACAACATAAACACCTAATTCTCCTCTCGGGCTTTCTACTCTGAAGTAGATTTCTCCTTTCGGAGGAGCTATTTTTTTAGGCATTTTGGCCATAATATCTCCTGCTTTGAGTTTTTCCAGAGCCTGTTCTACTATTCTCGAACTCTGAATTATCTCGTTGTATCTTACCATGTATCTATCCAGTACATCACCTTTTTCTCCGACAGGTATTTCAAAATCATAATGTTCATACCCGCAGTAAGGATCACCTTTTCTTACATCCCATTTTACACCTGACCCTCTCAGCATGGGGCCGCTCAGACCATAGCTTATGGCAAGCCCGGGAGGTATGATTCCTATATTTTTTGTTCTCTGCTGAAATATAACATTTCCTGTAATAAGATCATCATAATCCTTAAGTTTTTCTTTGACTATCTTTAAAAAATTCTTTGCTTTCTGAGGAAAATCTTCCGGTAAATCTCTTGCCACTCCGCCAATTCTCATATAATTATAAGTCATTCTCTGGCCTGATATGGCTTCAAACATGTTGAGTCCTTCTTCTCTTTCTCTGAAACCATAGAGCATTGGCGTAAAGGCACCCAGTTCCAGACCGAAATTACCCCACCACATGACATGGCTTACAATTCTGTTTAATTCGAATATTATTACCCTTATTGTCTGTGCCCTTTCAGGAACTTCTATATTCATTAGTTTTTCCATGGCAAGAACATAGGGAAGTTCATTGCACATGGCGGCAAGATAATCCATTCTGTCAAGAAAGGGAATAACCTGAATATATTCTCTGTTTTCCAGAATTTTTTCCGTAGAACGGTGTAAATATCCCACATGTGGCACAGCCCTTACAACGATTTCGCCGTTCAATGTAAGAAGGAGTCTCAATACACCGTGAGTGGCAGGGTGCTGGGGCCCCATGTTTACGAGAAATTCTTCTGTTTTTAAAATATCACTCATAGAGAATCTCCTTTTTTAGCTTTCATCAATTCTTTTTTATCAGGCGACGGTACCACTTCCGGACTGTCAAAATCTTTTCTCAGCGGATGGCCGGTAAAATCTTCAGGTAAAAGGATACGTCTCATATCTGGATTGCCTTCAAAATTAACGCCGAAGAGGTCGAAAATTTCTCTTTCATGCCATTCGGCAGCTTTCCATATGTCACATACAGACGGAAGTGAAGGGTTTTCTCTTGATATGGAGACCTTAACACAGAGACGATGTTTTTTCTCGAGGGAGCAGAGATGATAGACTATTTCGAATCTTTCCGGAGGATAGTCCGCTCCTGTCTGACACATGAGATAATTGAAATCAAAGACAGGATTCTCTTTAAGTTCTTTCATTACCTTTACTATATGTTTACTTTCAACAAGAATTGTTTTATCGAAACCTTCGGTTTTTATTTCTATGATTTCCTGAGGAAAACATTCACCAAGTTTATTTATCAGTTCCTGTGGCGTCAAATTTTCACCTTCTTCATAAATATATATCGTGATGCGTGACGCGTGACGCGTGACGCGTGGATATTGAACTTACGGACCTGCCATTCTTTTGACTTCTCTGTGTTCTTTTTCCCAGGCCAGTCCTCCTTTTTTCCATGCGTAAATAAGGCCTATAATCAGAATTAGAAGAAATATGAGCATTTCTGTAAAAATAAACAGTCCGCTTACCTCTGCCGGTAAAATCTCCATACCTTTATAAACAAGGCCGTTATCTTTGATATCTTTAAATACCTGTGCCCATGGTATGAGATAAACAACTTCTACGTCAAACAGCAAAAAGACCAGAACATAGGTGTAAAATCTGAAATTATACTGAATCCAGCTTTTCCCTATTGTTTTCGGACCGCATTCATAGGTGTCAAGTTTGATATCATTCGGCTTATGAGGCCTTATAAGAGTGGCCAATCCCATACCGGTAAGTCCCATGGCAGCACCTGCCAGGAGGAAAAGAAAGACAATATTATAATTGTTTTCCATAATTACTGTTCTCCTGTTTTTTTACTTTAGTAAATAATTACTACAAAATTAAAAAAAGTCCTCCAGGTTTTTTTAAAAAGTGAAAAGTGAAAAGTGAAAAGTGAAAAGTGATATATTTCTCTTCACTTTTCACTGCTCACTTTTCACTTTTTTTATTTCTTTTATTTTATCTCCCTTTTTTATTTTCATCACTGTATCCATTCCAGAGATGACATGGCCGAAAACTGTATGTTTTCCGTCCAGGTGGGGCTGAGGAGAGTGGGTTATGAAAAACTGGCTTCCTCCCGTATCAGGCCCTGCATTTGCCATAGAGAGGGTTCCTGTCAGGTGTTTTCTTTTATTTATTTCACATTTTATATGGTATCCGGGCCCTCCTGTTCCTGTGCCGTGAGGACATCCTCCCTGAATCATAAAATTATCTATTATCCTGTGGAAGGTAAGGCCGTCATAGAATTTCTTTTTTATTAAATCAGTGAAATTCTTTACGGTATTCGGTGCGTCGTTTTTAAAAAGTTCCAGGACTATATCGCCTTTATCCGTTACTATTGTTACCTGAGGCAGGTTGCCTTCAGCTTTGTTATTTTCTTTTTTCTTTTTCAGAAAACCAAACATTTTCTTCACCTCTTTCCTTAATTCCTTTTCTCTTTTTGTTTCTCTTTTTCCTTCTTTTTCTTTTTAAAGAAATCAGTAATTTTTCTGGTAATTACTGAAGTGAGAAGTGAAAAGTGAAAAGCCAGAAAACCTTATCTAATCTGGTTTATAAAATATTAGAGTAGTTCTAAAAAGTGTTGTCCTAAAGTTTCTCTACATACTCGCAATAGGTAAATAGCTACTTAATTTTTTTCGGACATTACTTTTTGTAATTACTCTAAAATATTAATTGCTTATGCTCAGAACAGTAAGAGAGGCACAATTTATTATTTATAAATAATCGGTAAATTCATCCCTGCTTTAGTTTTATCAGGGGAAGTAAATTATGTTGAGAAATAAAAAAATGCAAAGATAAAAGATACAAGAATAAACGTCATGATAGACCCAGTGCCAGTAGAAGTTTTTCCTCCAGTTTTTCCATTAGCCCGTCACTGATTTCGCCCAATCGCTTTTTTGCAAGTGATTTACTGAGATTATGCAGTTTTGACATTCGAAATACGGAATCTATTTTCAGGCCTGTTCCTGGAAACTCTGACTCAGAGGTCAATAAAAGAAAATCTGTATCTAAAAGTGGTCTGATTATATTTGACGTAATAAGGGCAACAATAAAATCCTGTTGCCCCCGATCTTCAGGAGATATTACAAGAACAGGGCGAACCTTTGTAGAACTTAGATCTGAAAAAGGAAAAGTAATGAGAACTATATCTCCTCTATTCATAATGGTTCACCATCTTCAATGGTATAAATATCATTTGAAGGGTCATTTAAATAGTCAAAAGAGCCAGTTTTCTCTGCGGCAATAATAATTTCCATATTACTCATTTCATTATAATATATAGATTTTTTCCCTTTTTGCTCTAAAAAATCAATAAATTCGAAAATAACAAGTAGTTTATCAGATGGTAAATGTTCTAATTTTTTAGTTATCTCCTGAATAGTTATCATCTTAAAACTTCTCCTTACATATAATTATTGTCTATGGTATTATCTTATCACAGAGGGTATTAAAATTCAATAGCCGGGTATTGCCGGGACTTGCGGATTACTCTGTTTTTTACACCTCGAGATTCTTTATTTCCATATCTATAAAGAGAAATATCTGTTATAATTATATTATGGATTAATAAATTTCCTGGTTTTTTTCATAGGAAAATATTTTAATTTACTAGAGGATTTTTATTATGAAAAAATTACAATTGTATATTGAAACATCAGTATGGAATTTTTATTTTGCTAATGATTCTCCTGAGAAAAAAGAATATACTATTCAATTTTTTAATAATGTTGTTAGTAGAGGATTATGCGAAGTTTATATATCCGACACAGTTATACGAGAAGTTTTAAAAGCTGAAGAAGATGTTAAAAATAATCTGTTGAATTTAATCAACAGGTTTGATGTTACTGTTCTGGATATTACTGAAGAAATAAATGAACTGGCAAATATTTATCTCAGTGAATGTGCTTTGCCTTGCAGGGCTATTGCAGATGCTACTCATACTGCTATTGCCACTGTATATGGTATTGACTGTCTTATTAGCTGGAATCTTAAGCACCTGGCTAATCTTAACAGAATAAAGAAGATTAACAGTGTTAATTTAAAATCAGGATACAGGCAAATAGATATATTCACTCCAATGGAGGTGTTATACTATGGAGAATAAAGAATCAAAGGCAATGATTGATGTATTGAAATGGCGTGAAAAAGTAAATGAAGAGCTATCTGAAATGACTGATGAAGAAAGGATTGAATATTTTAAGAATACAAATAAATTAATAGAACAGTATGGCTTTAAATTTAAGAGAATTACAAAAGAGAAGTGCCTTTTATAATTAAAGAGTATAGGAATTTTCATTTTTTATAGGGTGTCAGGTGCTGGGGGTTAGGTGTTGGGTAATTATAAACCCAAAACCTGACACCTAAAATCCAAAACCCAATTATAACTTGTAATTAGAGTTTAAAAATTTGACCGATGAAAAAATCCTGGCAATCCTGAAAATCCTGGTTGAAAATCCCTGTCCTGTTTGACAAATTTCCTCTCCGGTGATAAAATATTAAAACTTTTTACATTCACTCATCTGTTTTGTGAAAACTTACAAAAGGAATTGAATATTTCTCTGTAGAATGATATAATAACGTGGGTATATGGAAAAATTTATTTTTCAAGTAAATATTGTGATTGGTTAGATAAATGTTTTTTTGAGAGAAAAGGGGAGACATTGAAGATGCTCTGAAAATTCGTTGTTTTATATAAGGAGGCTTATTATTTATGCTGAGTGCAAGTTACGGGGTTACCTTTATGGTAGCCCTTCTTATAAGCTGTGCCCTTACCCCTCTTGTCAGAAAATTTTCCTTCTGGGCAAACATTGTTGCAGCTCCGAGTCCGAGAAAAGTCCATAAAGTTCCTATGCCACAGGCAGGAGGCCTTGCTGTTTACGGAGGTTTTATACTTACTCTCGTGGTGGTGTTTTATTTCGGTATTATGGACAGAAATATTCTTATGACAAGACTCTGGACACAGTTACTCGGTCTGTTTATCGGAGGCACTTTTATACTTATCCTGGGGGTTTTTGATGATAAATATGCTCTTCCTGCAAAGGTAAAACTGGCAGGACAGATTATTGCGGCAGTTATTTTAGTTTTATTCGGAATTAAAGTGGAATTTTTAAGCACCCCATTTAATGGTATGTTCTTCCTTCCTTCCTGGATGAGTGTGGGGCTTACCGTATTATGGGTAGTAGGGCTTACAAATGCCCTTAATCTTATAGATGGTCTGGATGGACTCCTGGCGGGTGTAACTGGTATTTCCTGTTTTGTTTTATTTATGATTGCCATGCAGAAGGGGCAGTTCCTTGTGGCTATTCTGCTTCTCGCTTTAATGGGCAGTTGCTGCGGATTTTTAAGATATAATTTCAATCCTGCAAAGATTTTTATGGGTGATACGGGATCATTATTTCTGGGGTATATGCTTGCCGCTCTTTCCATAGTAGGTGCTCTTAAAAGTACAGCCACTCTTGCCTTCGGCGTTCCCATCCTTGTATTTGCCCTCCCTATTTTCGATACTACATCTGCAATAGTGAGAAGATTTTTGAAAGGAAGGCCCATTTTCCAGCCAGATAAAGAACATTTTCATCATCAGTTACTGAAGCTCGGTTTAAACCACAGGCAGGCAGTACTCTTTATTTATCTTATCAGCGGATTTATGGGGGTTGCCGCTCTGGCATTAAATTATGTGGCCCGTTAATATTCTATGAAGAAGATAAAAATTATAACTATATTCGGAACAAGACCTGAAGCAGTTAAAATGGCTCCTGTCGTTTCTGCTTTAAATAATTTCCCTGGCGAGATCTTATCTAAAGTTCTGGTTACGGCACAGCACAGAGAAATGCTGGATCAGTGTCTGAATTTTTTTTCCATAAAACCTGATTATGACCTGGATATAATGCAGGACAGGCAGAGCCTTTCTGAAATAACATGCCGTGCCCTTGCAGGAGTTGAAGATGTATTAAAACAGGAAAAACCTGATATGATTCTTGTTCAGGGCGATACTACGACAGTTTTTTCTGCCAGTCTTGCAGCTTTTTATCAGCAGATAAAAGTAGGACATGTCGAAGCAGGTCTCAGAACAGATGATATATACAATCCTTTTCCGGAAGAGATTAACAGACGCCTTGCAAGTGTAATATGTAACCTCCATTTTGCCCCTACCATTCAGGCAAAAAATAATCTGTTACATTGCGGTATAAATTCCGGTATATTTATTACAGGTAATACCGTTATAGACGCTCTTTTTTCCATATTAAAAGTTACAGACGAAAAAAATTATCTTCCTTCTTATATATCACAGAGCAAAAACAGGATAATCTTTGTGGAAACCCACAGAAGAGAAAACTGGGGAGAACCTATGGAGAATATCTGCAGAGCTCTTTTTCAGATTATAAATGATTATAAAGATACGG
>JBEHWO010000258.1:0-9859 GCA_040217695.1 Vulcanimicrobiota bacterium
AAAACCGGTGGAATTAATGGAGAGCAATATGGGATACATGTTGATAATGCAGAAATGGATAAAGTTAGAGATGCTATTAAGAACTGGCTGAAGCAGGTTGGTAAAAAACCATGGAAGCTGTGAGAAGCAGGACAGGTATCATGGTTATCTGATTTAGTGCCAGGACGGTAGTATTTTGCCTGAGTACTGGAGTACTCTGGTCTGGTACTCCGTTGGGATTTCTCTGATTACCTGAGTACTCAGGGTAAAAGACAGTAACATGAGAGTTATAGCAGATCTGTTATGACATTATCATGGTGCTGAATATTTGAGTATTTCGACTGAGTACTCCTGTAAAATTACTCTGGATACTGAGTACTCAGGGTAAAAGACAGGATAGAACAGGTGTATGAAAATCTCATTAAATCTTCCAGTAGTATATTTACTGGCTGATTACAGTGTATTTCTGTTCTGATTACGATAAAGACCGGAAAGGTTATCAGGCAGATGAGAGTTAATTTTTAGAAAGAAGGAGTTGCAAATGGAAAGTTCTGGTTCTGAGCAGTTAAGTGTTTTCAGTGCTTATTTGAAGGAAAAGATATCAGAGAAGGGCTGGACTGTTAAGGAGTTCGGAGAGAAGGCCGGCTTCAGTGAAAAGTACGCTTACAGGCTTGTTTCTCCTAAAAGAGATTTTGTTCCTACTGATGAAACCGTGGAGAAGATACTTAAGGCTTTAGAGTTACCGGAAGCACAGGAGAAGTATATTCTGGATCTGATATCGCTTGAAAGGAAGATTGGCGAGCCTGTTTATCCGGGACATCCAGATCTTCCTGTTCCTCCGGTGTCACAGCCAGTACCTCAGCCAGAGCCTCCGCAACCTGAGCCGCATCCACCTGAACCTCCTCAGCCTCCAGCTCCTCAACCTGGTCCGTCTCCTCCAGAGCCGGTGCCTCCGCCTTCACCGCCGGGCCCGGCACCACATCCGCCGGCTCCGCCTGTGCCGGTAGGGCAGTTGCCCTGGTATAAGAGAAAGGATGTTATGGTGGCTCTGTTTGTGGGCCTGCTGGTAGGAAGTCTTACAGGCTGCTGCAGCATGTGGACTATCTTCCATCTGTTTATTCTGGGGCAATATAATTGGGGGTTCTAATTATGAAACGAAATACCGTAAAAGTTATTAAGGTAATAATAGTTATTTGTGTGATTGTCATTGCTGTAGGAGTATGGAATTATGAAACATCCCATACTCCTTACTGCAAAAAAGGTAATATTTATTATAATAGAAATAACAGTAATTGTCCTAAATGTGGCAGTTCTGATATAAAATGTATTGCACCGATTGGTGATGGCTCAGGGGACTGTGGATATTCATGTAATAAGTGTAAATGGACATGGACTTATGGTGCCTGGGAATGTCTTAAATGTGGAAATTTTTATTTAAAGTATGATGGCCGTAAATATAGTTGTCCTAAATGTGGTTGGGAGGAATATTATCCTTAGTTATAATGATTTATGTAATGTAACTAACGATTGTAATCGCTACTTACGAGTCGTTTATCTATAAAAGTATGGAATTTTGGAGGCGAATAGCGATTATAATCGATAGTTTAGTTACAAAATATTAGATGAGGTCATCCGCAGGGGGATATGGTTCTTATAGAGGTGGCAAAGTTAGTAAAAGATAATGTAAGAGTCAATGTAGATATACCGGCAAGATATGGCGGAGAAGAATTTGCCATAATACTTCCGGAGCAGACCTGGCAGAATGGAAAAATATTTGCCGACAGGTTAAGAAGGGTTATAGAAAACCATAAATTCCCCGGTCAGTCAGAAGAGCTTCATATTACAATAAGTGCAGGTATCGGCTCTTATCCACAGGACGGGGAAGTAAAGGACATGTTAATAAATATGACAGACAGAGCACTTTATTTTGCCAAGAATAATGGAAGAAATCAGGTAAGATCTGTCGGGGAAATGTTGGACGTTATGTGACAGGGAAGTCTTAGATGTTATATGATGTGTGACGCTCAATGGCATTACGTTAACAAAAATCATTCTTAATTCAGTGCAAACATAAGTTAAACTAACACAAATCTTTGAGCTAATGATCAAAGACTTACTGCATAAGACATTCTTACAAAAGGCAAACCCAATCGAGACATCTCCCTGAGTTGCAATTCTGAGGCATTGACCTCCGGCATACCCCCGGGGAAGCAGGTTAGGCCGGCATACGTCTGTAGAGCCGAACCATGCAAAATAATATGGTGCCCGACAGAATCGCCCATGGCATGCAGGTGAAAGAGATTATAGTGTATTCACAATAAATTACAGATAATCCTCGCGTCACGCGTTACGCGTTACGCGTCACGAAGCATTTGAAACTAACTATAATCTGTTCCGGGCTGTAGTAGAATAAAAAACACACATTATAATAAATAGACAATATAACCTATAAAGAAATAAAATAGAAAAAATATTTAATCTCTTGAAAATATTACTTAAAGTGTGTAAAATAAAAGATCTGAATATGGCATCCTTCTTAATAAATGCCTTCTATAGCTGATAAAATTTAGAGTAAACTTATAAGTAATGTCTGTGTTGTAGAGAGTTACTCCCCACAATCAGACCAATTTTTTTGTTAAGGAAATAAAATGTTAATAAATTTTGTCAATAAATTTATAAATTTTATTAATTTTGATAGTGAAGTAAGGCATCTTGTAAATATCCTGAATCGCAAGATTGAAATGCCGGCAGAAATTTCTCCCTTAAAATCTCATCCAAATGGTTTTAAAAAAGAAATTGCGAAAAGGCGTATTCGTATTGCTATAGCCTATATCAATATCGTTCAGCAGTTAGAATCTGAAAAATATGAAGACAGGCTTGATGCTTTGGAAAATTTAATACAGGAATCCTTTTATGCCAAGAATGTAGAAATGCCTCTTAACACTGCAAGACTGCAAGCAGCTTTAATGAAAGAAGTAGTTAAAAACAAGGGAAATCTTCGTAAACAGATGGAATTTATGACGGATTTTACCAGAGTCAGTTACGGGCATCCTGCTGTAATCAGGCAATTACTCAAGAAAATGTCTCTCATAGAGGTTCCTGAAGAAGGTAAAAAACTCTGTGAAATGGATCTCGGATGGGACGGTCATGTTCATGACAACCTTTCGGAAGGCAGAAAAACTCTATCACAGGTTCTTTTAGATGCCTTTATTAAAGGTATTTCTGAAGTTACTCTTGCCTATTATAATTTTATAGATATAAGAATAGTTGAGGAAGCCATCAGAGCAGGAGAGATCCTTGGGATAAAAGTCTGTATGGGAATAGAATTTTCTGCAGGAAAATCTGGAAACAGAGAACATTTTATGTTTTTACTTCCTTATTTTACGACTGTAAAAGAATATGTTGATTTCCTATCCATATATAAAGAGAAACTACAGTTTTTTAGAGAGGGTTTAAAGAAAAATGCTTCCCACCGTCAGGCTACTATTAAACGCATGCTGGATGATTTCAATGAAAACCACCTCCAGGAATTGAATCTCGGCACCTTTAATCTGGATGCTCTTACTGTTAAACCATTGCTCTGGGAAGATTTAAGAGAAATAGTCGTGGAAGGACAGGCTTCCCGAAAACATCTAGGTGAATTACTTTATTGCAGATTAAAACCTGTTCTTTACAGAAGAGTCATTGCTTTAAAGGCACAATATGAAACTTTTCAGGAAGAAGTAAAACAGAAACGTAAATCTCGTACAGATCTTAAAGCTCTGGAATATCTCTATAAAATGACCAGAAGCAGGTATGAAGAACTTACACCTGAAGAACTCAGACTGAAATATTTTGAGAATAAAGCTGTTATGGATTATAATTCAGCTTTTCTTTCCAAAGAGGAAATCCTCAAGGCTCTCGGAATGTTACCAGGTGAAACAGTATATATTCATCCTCTTGAAGTAGGTATTGAGAACGCAATTACCACAATTATCTGCCATTATAAATATATCACCCAGGTTGAAACCTTCAACATGCAGGATAGTATATACCGTAACCCTATGGAATATCATTTATTTAATGATTTTATCTGTCTTATTAACAGAGGCTCTTATGAAGATTTAAAAAGTTTCTGCGAAAGGTGCCATATTACAGATATTCCTGTAATTGAATTTATTGAGGCCTGGAAATACTATCACAGTAATCCTTTAAACACTCGCTGTGGCAGTGATTCTACAGGGCGTGATCCCAAGATCCCCGGCATGGGTTTTGTTCGTCTCACTTCTATTCCTGAAGATTCGTCCAGAAGGTTTTTTTATGGAACCCATAAGGAATTACCTTTTAATATAGATATATCTCTCGGGAATAAACATGATAATTATGAACAGGAAAAAAATGGATATAACAAAGATACGATTATATCTCTTGGTAAAACCTCTGAATTTAAAAAAAATCCTATAGGTGATGAAGAAAATCTCATCCATGTTACCTTTAAAGATTTCTTAAATTATCTCAATCCCACACTGAAAAATTTTATAAAAATAATTGCAGGTGGCATACCTGCTTCTATGACAATAGGTCATCTTTATACATTTATCTGGTTCGGAATTACCTTTATCAGAAATGTTATAGCAGATCTTACATCTAATTCCGGTTTTGATCCAAGGGAGTGGAGATATGAAGACATTGATTATGAAAATGCGGCAAATTCTCTTCTCTGGACAGGTTTTTCCGTGCCATTTCTTAAATTTATTGAGTTTATATTTGATAAAAAATTAATTCCTATTTTTAATATTACAAATCATACAGTTGTAAGATGGGGAAAGTTTTTCACCCTTTCTTTTACAAATGGAATTTATCTTTACTCCCATAATAGTATAAGGGGATTTCCCGAACGTATTAAGAGGATGAATTTCTTTAGAAGCATTTTTTCTTTCCCCTTTGCTTCTATTTTTTCTTATTTAGTGGATTATTCAGGTATAGGTTTTATTCCTGACGTAGTACAGGCAAATGTCTGGTCAAATGTAGTAGCAGGAATTATTGAGGGAACGGGAAAATACCAGAATATAAAAGTATTACGAAAAAGAGATTTTATGGAATTATTTCCCCTCATGGATAGTTCTGATGAAAAGAAAAGGGTGGTAGCTACACTGGATATTTTATATATATGGGCCAAAAGTCAGAGGGGAAAAACAACCCTTTATGATATTTTAATTCATAATAAAGATTTAATGGAAAAAATGTACAAAGTTTATCATAGCAACGTCACAATGGAAGAAGTAATAGAAATGGTAATTAATAATTATCATCACGAAGAAGAAGTCATTGCACTCACTAATATTATCGGGTCTTATTATTCACATTTCTGTACCTGGCTTAATAAAATTCACAAAATTAACATGGATTGTCGTATAAGGACGAATTAGTAATAATTCACTGGAAATTATCAATAGAAAAAGCTTATAATGACACTGCAAATCAGAAAACAGCAGAAATGGACTAGCATATCAGGCGAGCAGGCACGGTAATTAAGGTTTCATAAATATGAAAAGAAAATCATTGCTTAACTTAATGCCATTGCGCGTGATGCGTAACGGATGATTTCACCACTCACTCCTATGATAAAGTTCTAAGACCCAATGAGTTGTTCGGCCTATAACCTATCTACTACCAGGTTATTTATTATAACCTGATGTCCAGTTACTGATTAGCCTCTTTTATCATACCATCTATTCACTACTCGCCATTCATAAACTTTCTGATCTGTTACAATCTGTTACAATTTGACATACTCTTGAAACAGGTTCAGATTAATATATAGACAGTAAATAAATTAATAACAGCAGAAAAAAAATAGCAAAAAAAATAACGAGGAGGAATTTTAAATGTTAGGATCTATAGGCTCAAATTTTGGTTCACAGAATATATCCGGAAATACTGGAAGTAATAAAGGAACAGAGAAGGCAAATGATGCTCAGAAAGCTGAAAAGTTAGCTCAAAATCATTCAAAGGAAGAATTAGAGAGTATGCTGAAACAGGCAGAAGCAGACGGAGGCCCCGGCAAACAGGGCGGACAGAGTGGACAGGGTGGTCCCGGCGGTCCCGGTGGTGGCCCTGGCGGTCCCGGCGGCCCTGGTGGAGCAGATAAAGCAGGTAAATCAGGAGGAGCTGAAAAACCGAAGCCTGAAGTAATTAAAAAGGCCATTGAGATGAAACAGGAAAAAGAAGGAAATGTTTCAGACACTTCACAGATTTCATCCGATGCTAACGGTTCTGATGGTTCTGATACCGGAGGCAGTCAGATAGAAGCTTTTTCAGCGAGTATGCAGGGTATGTTAGCCCAGTAACTATAACTCTCTTTATGTTATCCTGGAATAAAGCTGTTGAATAAACGGTAAAAGTCTCTATAACTTTTATCGTTTTTTTATGACTCTATATGGGGTACCGGGATCAAAACGACGAATTTTGGCGTTAAGATAGTTTATCCAATAATAGAGCCAAGTTCCCGTATGTCTATGAGCCCTCAAACCCGCATAACTTCATAAAATATTGTATCGCCTCTAAATTATAAATTCAAGTTTAAATATACATCATCCAGATCATCTTGTGTAATTCCAATATAAGCTAATGTAACACAGGGAGCTGAATGATTAAATAGCTTCTGTAATATTGAAATATCAGTACCCGATTGATAGGCATGATAACCAAAAGTTTTTCTTAAAGTATGAGTTCCGTATCCTTCTTTGAGTCCGACCATCCTGACAATTTTATTAATGATCCGATATGCTTGTTGTCTCCCGATTGTTTGTTTTCCTTTTTTTCCTTTTTTCGATAAGAATAAAGGTTCATCCAATAGAAAATCTCTTGTTATTAAATATTCCATTAATGCTTTTTTTGCTGTATCTGCAATGGGAAAATTTTTTACTTTTCCTGTCTTTTGTTCTCTTATAGTAATCCTGTCTTTTATTTTCCGTTTTTCATCCAATACATCTTTTATTTTCAGATTAAGTAGATCACAGATACGAAGACCTGAATTAATGCCTAAAATAAATAGGCAGTAATTTCTTAAATTGGTAGCTTTAAGAATTTTCTTTATATCATCAATCGTTTTTCTATTCCTGATCGGTTCTACATATTCCATAAAAAATCATCTCCTAAAAGTATCATAATGTATATTATAATACGTTAACGATATAAAAAAATATAATTAGTAAATAAAAAAACATAAAAATTGATTAAAAGTCTTAATTTATAAGACTTTATAGGATGTTATTAAATGTCACACAATGTATTTGTGTAACATTGAAAATTTATTTTAATAATTAAGGAGGCACCCTCTATTGAAAGGAAGACAATTACTTACGATGTCAGAAAGATTAAGATATACGAATATCTCTGATAAGCCTGACATTCATACTCTGGCCACTTATTTTACGTTAAATCCTCAAGATATGGAAATAGTAAATCGTCATAGAAAAGATTTCAATCGACTTGGTTTTGCAGTTCAATTATGTATATTACGTTATACAGGATGGACTTTATTAGATATAAAAGAAGTTCCAATAGAAATTTTAGAATATATTGCCAGGCAGCTTGAAGTAGATACTGAAAGATTTAAGTTTTATGGAAAAAGAAAAAAGACAATATACGACCATTTAGAAGAAATTATTGAAGAATACAGATATTTTCGTTTTACAGGAAAACAATATCGTGAACTCCTGAAAATTCTACATCCTTATGCAATGGAAAGAAGTAATAGTATATATCTCATTGATATTGCTCTGGAAGAATTAAAAAGCAGGAAGGTAATACTACCAACAATATCCACTATAGAAAGAGCTGTATGGGCTGCCAGAAAGAAGGCAGAAGTTAAGATTTTTCAGGTTCTTACTAAATCATTGACTTCAAGTCAGAAAACTAAACTTGACAATTTACTTCAAGGAGGAAATGGCAATAGTAAACTTGAGTGGCTGAAGAAGCCTCCTGGATATTCATCTCCCGAAACTTTTTTGAAAATCATAGAAAGAATTGATTTTATTCGAAATTTAAACCTTGAAAACATAGAGGTAACAGAAATTCCATTAAAAAGAATAAAATATTTATCAAGACTTGGAGCCAATTATAAAAACTCTTCTTTTCGCCGTTTTAATGAACAAAAGAAATATGGTATTCTGGTAGCTTTTTTACTTGAACTATCTCAATCTCTTGTGGATCAGGCATTTGAAGTACATGATAAACAAATTAATTCTCTCCACTCCAAGGGTGAGAAGGCTTTGAATAAATTACAAAAGAAAGATACCAAAAAAATAAATGAAAAACTACGTCACTATGTATCTTTTGGAGATGCACTGATAAAAGCTCGAACAGAAAACATTGACCCCTACAATGCTTTAGACAGCGTTATGTCCTGGGATAAATTTATCAAATCTATTCAGGAAACAAAAGATATATTAAGACCAGATAATGAATATTTAGATTTGCTACCTAATCATTATTCTTATCTGAGGAGATATACTCCCACACTGGTAGAAGCATTAGAATTTCGTGGGAATCAATCATCTAAAACGATTATAAGAGCTCTGGATAAAATAAAAGAATGTAATAAAGAGGGTACAAGAAAAATAACAAGTGCAGTTCCTATGGATTTTATAAAAAAAGACTGGCATAAGTATCTTTATGACGAAGAAGGAAATATTAAAAGAAATTACTATGAGATGGCTACTATGACTGAATTACGGGATAAAGTTCGTTCAGGAGACATATCAATAGTTGGCAGTAGATTACATAAAAATTTTGATGATTATCTTATTCCCAGTGATGAATGGAATACAGAAAAAAGTCATTCGAAACTGGCAGTCAGCTTATCTGTTGATGAATATTTACAGGAAAGGTATATAAGTTTGAATGAAAAATTAAAGAGTTTTGAAGCAAATATAAATACGTTAGATAAAGTAACTCTTTCTAAAGATAAGATACAGGTTCATCGATTAGAAAAAGAAATTCCCGGAGAAGTAAAAGTATTGAAGAGAAAGTTATATGGCAGTTTACCCCGGATAAAATTGACTGATTTATTAATAGAGGTCTCTAACTGGACTGAATTTGATAAATATTTCATTCATTCTTCTACTGATAAGATGCCTCACCCTGATGAAATACCTGTAATACTGGCTACTTTAATGGCAATGGGAACAAATATAGGACTGGAAAAAATGGCAGATGCTACTCCAGGTATTTCTTATGAACAGATGGCAAATGTAGCTCAGTGGAGAATGGAGGAAGACGCTATGAAAACTGCCCAGACTGCTCTTGTTAATTTCCATCATCAACTTGACCTGCCTTTATTATGGGGTGACGGAACTACATCCTCTTCAGATGGTATGAGAGTGGAATTAGGTGTTTCAGCCTTAAATGCACAGGCAAACCCTCATTATGGCACAGGAAAAGGAACAACTTTTTATCGTTTTACAAGTGACCAGTATTCTTCTTTTTATACTACGATAATCAACACCAATGCCAGAGATGCCATACATGTTATTGACGGTCTTTTACATCATGAAACAGACCTGGAAATTAAAGAACATTATACTGATACTCTGGGCTATACAGATCAGGTGTTTGGATTGACTCACCTCCTTGGATTTCATTTCGCTCCCAGATTACGAGACCTGTCGGAATCAAAACTTTATTTTTGGGATAAAGCTAATGATTTTCCGAAAATAAAGAGATATTTTAAAGGAAAAATAAATAGCAAAATTATCAGGGAAAATTATGATGATGTTTTGAGATTGGCCGACTCAATTCTTAAGGGAAAAGTTTCTGGCTCTCTTATTATGGGAAAATTAGGCTCTTTTGCCAAACAAAATAAAATTGCCAAAGCTCTAAAAGAGATGGGCAATAT
>JBEHWO010000259.1:0-9842 GCA_040217695.1 Vulcanimicrobiota bacterium
TTACACGCATCACAAGAGCAGTTATGTATTATTTATGCTCAACTCATTAAATCCTGATGTCGGATATCAAAAATTATTATATAAAAAATTATCCTTTCTTGCAAGTCCTGCATCCTTCACAATCCACCTGTTTCTACCTGATACATTCTACTAACCTGAGCGTAAGCATGAAATAAAGGTAATCCTCCCCATCACGCGTTACGCGTCACGAGAGCAGTTATGTATTATTTATGCTCACCCCAGTAATTCGCAATACAGGGAGAGAATTATGAGGTCTTCAGGTTAAAATTCCTTATATCCTGATTTCTCATATATATTGCTTTTTCTCAAATTGTAACTTATAATTAACTGGCAAAAAAATTTATAATATCATAGATATTTATTATTTATATGTATAAAGAATCCTCGCGTCACGCGTCACGCGTCACGCGTCACGAAAACAACGGAGGACAAAAGCATGATCGTAAAACAGGATATAATAGCTCTGTTAATGCTTGCACTGGACGGAGAAGATATTAGAGCAGACGTAGCATATATACTCGGGGAATTGAAAGAAAAAAAGGCAGTAGATGCGCTGATAAGGACAATAAATGATGATGATGAAGAAGTGGCAAGAAATGCAGTATATGCACTGGGGAAACTGGGTGACAACACTGCAGTGCCTCATTTAATAGAAAAGTTAAAGGTTTCAAATTCATCTATGAAAGCTTCCATTGTAAGAGCACTGGGGCAGATACAGGATCCGCGTGCACTGGGAGCACTTCAGGCATCATTAAAAGAAGATGATGAATCGGTAAGAATAAGATCGGCCGAAGCACTTGGTATGTTAAGCAGTGAAAAGGTCGCCCGCCCTCTTATTACTGCCATGATGGAAGATAATAACAGGCTGGTTCGTCTGTGGGCTGTTTATGCCCTGGTAAAACTGGGGGCATCAGAAAGAATAGAATCACTTGTAGAATTCATACATGATCCCGACCCTGTGATAAGATTCAATGCTGCAGCTGCATTGGGGAAATTAAATTCCAGAGAAACGCTTTCCGTATTGAGGAAAGCTCTTTCGGACCCCGATGAAAGGGTAAGGCACAGGGTAGTATGGGCTCTCGGAGAGCTCGGAGATATGACAGCCGTTACTTCACTGTTAAAATGTTTGAAAGATTCGGTAGATCAGGTAAGGTATCTTACCTGTGAAGCACTGGGAAAAATCGGAGATATGAGAGCAGTAGAACCACTGCTTGAAAGCCTGAATGATCAGAGTGAGCAGGTAAGATTTTATGCCGCACAGGCTCTGACAAACTTCGGAGGACAGGTTGTACTGGTAGGACTAAAACAGGCCTTTACAAGAGAAAAGGCACAATGGCTCAAAGAAGTGATGGAAGAACTCATAGAAAAGGTTAAAAAGAAAATAGAAGTAAAAAGAGCAATAGAGGACATTTTAACGAAAGTGGAAAAGATTCAACAGTGAGTCATGAGTCGTGAAGCGTGAGTCGTGAAGCGTGAGTCGTGAAAAGTGAACAGACACCTTACCCGTCACGCGTTACGCGTCACGATTATAGTGAAGCGTGAACGATTAATAGTAACTGTTAATATAACTGGTCACCGGTCACTGATAACCGGTCACTGCTCAAAATCTGTAATCGAACTGAAATCTTGTATTTAAATCTCCTGTAGTATTTGTGCCGATATTAAAAGTGGAATTAAATGTAGGATCGAGGGGAGAATTAATTTTAGGATCAAACTTGCTCTGTTTTAATTTAAACTGAAGATTAAGCACAGCTCTTTCAACTATATAGGTACTGCTGTTCAGCTGATTGAGTTCATCTCTGTTATAAAGACGATAGGATACACTCAGCCAGTCATTGAGTTGTTTTCCTACTTCAATACCGACATTGCCGTTCTGAGAAAGATTTATGGAGAAAATATCCAGTCCAAGTCCCTTGCTCAGTGTTTCTTCAATAGGGTCAAAAACATATCCTGAAAAAGTACTGCTTGCAAGGTTAAGGGCTGTATTTTCAAAGAGGTTATAATTGTTAAGATTATTCTGTGCCCCGACTTCGGGATTCAATATACGCAATAAATCGTTACTTGGCATAGGAGGATTTGACGTAAAATTTGTGCTCACATTATTTGCCGGGCCGAGGACATCCACAAAAATTTCTCTCCCCTGGAAAAAAGTACTGGCTTTTACCGAAAGAACCGGTATAAATCCGTTATCCTCAAGGAAAGTCAATTCGGAATCTCTTATATCAAAACTTGTTCCTATAAGATTTATACTTCCCTGTGGCACATAGACAATGCCTGAAAGAGTGGGATATGACAGATTGCCACCTATATTGATATTCCCTCTGGGTCTTATTCGAAACATCTGACTGTCAATCCAGTAATCGCTGCCAATCCTGAGATTAAGATCAAGTTTTACATTACCCATATTGGTGAAAAGAGGACCATGTTCATCATCTGTTTTAACGTCAGAATTAATCAGGGAAAACATATCGTCTAGATTCTGCGATTTCTTATCAAGAGAAATTGAGAAAATCCCGCTGTAAACACGGGCATTATAATCATCAAGTATTATATCTCCACTGATCACAGGTTTACTTAAATTACCTTTTATCGATGACTCAAAGGTTACTTCAGATTTAAAATAATCAGGTAAATCCAGAAGTATCTTATTGGCCTCCATATTAATATTAATCGCTCCTGGAATAAAATTTTCAAGACCCACAGTTCCTGAAGCTTTAAGGAAACCTTTGCCCATAGTGCCTTCCAGTTTATCCAGAATAATGTTTTTATTGTTTACCAAAAGAGACATTTTAAAGTTGTCTAAAGGCTCTCTAAATATCTTATGAGTTATCAGACCATTTGTCACAGACATTTCTCCATTCAATTCAGGTTCGCGAGGAGTTCCTCCTATATGAAGACTGCTTTTTATATCTCCCCTGGTTCCCTGAAATGCAGGGTTAAAAATATTCAGAATACTCAGATTATTGGCAGATGTTGTTACAACTATATCCATAGGAGACGGGAATTCCCATGCCCATAGCTTATCTCTTTTCAATGTAACAGGTACAGTTCCGCTGGCTACAAGATTAAAATCCTTTTCCACAAAACGGAGGTCTTTTAAATTCAATATACTTCCGTCATATGACAGGAGGCTTCTTATTCTGGAGATTTTATAATTATTTATCATACCGTCTATTACCTGAAAAGAACCTATTAAATTTAATTTATCAGTAGGGCCCGATGCATTTAAATTTAAATCCATTTTGCCTTCCAGATTGAATTTACCGCCCACCATAAAGGCTTTTTCTATTAAATCAAGAGGAATATTCTTACCTTCCATAGTCAAATATGTATCCTTACCACTGTCCATATGCCCGTAACCTGTTATAAACATTTTCCCTGATCTCACCTCGAGATGTCCTATATTTATTTCTTTCTGGGTAAGATGAAATTCTGCGCTGATTCTTTCAAGAGGGAAAGAATTTATATTCATATTTTCTATTTTCATAGTGCTGGACACAACAGGTTTACTTACTGTTCCGCGAAGATATGTTTGAAAAGACAATTTCCCTTTTAAAGGAGGAAGAGATTTTATCATGGTAATCTTGAGAAGATCAGAAATCTCTACATCCTGTGCATGAAAAACCATGAATAATTCCGGATCTGCCAGTAAATTTATATTTCCTCCTCCCTCGTAAACATCATTATTCTTTTTTACAAAAAGGCTTTTTACTACAAGCTCTTTCCCATGAAAATTTATTATTCCTGAAGCCCAGTCTACTTCATGTCCTTTAAACTCCGGTTTCAACAGTTTAAAATCTACCAATCCTACAAGATTTTCCTTTGTTCCGAGTAACGATCCTCTTATCTGCCCCTGCCCTTTCAGAGAATATTTATTAAAAAATTCCTGAAAATCCTTAAAATAAAATTTCTGGCTTACGAAATTAAAACTTAACTCTTTACTTTTTATATTATAAGAACCTTTTGCCTGTAAGGAAGAATGTTTCCTTGCCACATTAAAATGAGCCAGATTGACAGTACCTCCCTCAAGAGCAAAATCAGTATCCAGAACATCGATGCCGATTCCTTTTACTGTACCGTTAAAAATTGCTACTTTGCCTGTTACATCCAGTTTATCTGTAAAATTACTGTCCTTAAGATCTTCAACATACCCTTTCAGAGACATAGTAGCCCTTACATCACCATCAATGGCAAGAGTCTTCAGGACAGATGCAAATTCGTTCCACTGAGAAATTTTTGCACCTTCCATTTCTGTTTCAAGAGTAAATTTATACCTGTCTTTAAGCTCTATCTCTCCTGTCATATTATACATACCGTTTTTTCTTAACAGGCATAGATTATTTAATAAAAGTTTCTTTTCCAGAAGAGTGAAATCAGAGTTAAGAGAAAATTTTATATTCCCGTATCTGCCTTTTTTAACAAGGAAATTTCCGCTTATTTCAGGCTTCAAAAGAGAACCTTTCACAAGACTGGTAAAAGATAGAGATCCCTGAAGTGTTTCAGGTATTTCTTTTATATTATCCAGGATATGAAGATCCATATTCCTGCCCCAGCACATGAAGTTTATATCATCTTTGCTTATATAGCCGATGCCTGCCAGACTTCCTTTACCCTGTCCTTCAACTACATTAAGATAATTAACAAAAATTTTATTTTTCGATATATATCCGGCAGTTTCTATCTTTCCAAGATTAACTCCATGCCAGAATCCTCCGGGAGAAAAAAAGTTAATATGACCGGAAATATTACCTGATATACCGGAAAGAGTTAATTTACCTTCAACCGGAAGAATAGATTTTTTATCTGAGCCATTTAATAAATGACCTTTTATAAAAGGAACAGACAGGTCACTGTTTTTAAAATAACCGCAGATTTTAAAGTCCTTACATTTATACTTACCAATGTCCATATCAGGAATTTCTATATTCCCTGCAATAAGAGGAGTCTCTAAAGGACCTCTTGCAGAGATGTCAAGCTTCAATAAACCCTTAATGTTATATTTATTTAAAGGAGGATACAGAGAAGCAATATTTTCAGCTTTTATTTGATGTGAATTTAAAAATAAATCAATTGTCTTTTCAGATCCGGTGAAAATAGTTCCTTTACCTGTAACAGGACTTCCATTCCAGAGAGCATACAGATCGCTCACGAGAAGAAACTTATCTGCAAATTCGAAATTACATCTACCATGGTATATATTCTGCCCCCTCCCTGTCAGAGAAGCATCAGAAAAACTTCCCCTTGCCATGATATCATGTTCACTGCCGCAGATTTCTACGGAAAAATCGGACATACCTGAGAAACCAGTTGAAGCCAGTTCAGGCCATATTCCATGTAAACTGTCAAGACTGAAATTATTGCCATCGGCACATAAATTTAAAACCGGGTTTTTAACATTTATTATATGCCCCACAAGCCCGACTGAACCTGAATAAGTATAGCCTGCAAGATTACTTATACTCAGGATTTTATTGAAATAAGTAAAAGAAGTTTTCAGACTATGAAAATTTAATCCCATAAAGTTTAATCCCTGTGAAGAAGATATGTCAGCACTTACGAGAGGATTATCCTTATGACCTAGAATAAAAACTTTAGAATTTACGGAACCATTTAATTTAAATTTTTCCAGTTCCGGTATAAAGAGTGACATATATGCAGGGTTAATATCTTTTGCTTCCAGAGTTATATTCATATCATGTTCTTCCGGTTTCTCAGGAATAACGGCAAAACCTTTAAGTGAAACCTCTCCTCCTCCGAACAGACATGTTACCTCCTGAATATGAAGCTTTTTCTCCCTGAACGATCCTCTGGCATAAAGGTTTTTACAGATCTTTCCTTTTAATTTTATTGACTGAGAAGTTATGGTGGAAAGAAAGAGTGCTTTATGGGCCGGGCCGTTTATCAAAGTTTTAATAGAAACAGTTCCTTTTATCTTAAATTTTTCAACTTCAGGGAAAAATTTATTAATCACAGGATGTACCTGAAAATCTGGAAAATCAAGTGATATATTCAGGAAAGGATCTTTTTGAAGAAAAGAAATCTTACCGGCAACATTAACAAAAGAATTTTCCCTTCTTCCCTGAATATCTAACAGAGTGAGACTATCTCCTTTAAATCTTATATTTCCTTTAATATCATTCACATGAACTTTCCCTTCAAAGCAATCGACAGAGCCTTCTCTTATATTTCCATTTCCTTCTATGTTCAGAAAAAGGTTCCCATTTTTTTGAGGAAATAAGGAAAGAGATAAATTAGCATTTATTTTACCTTCCGTAAAATTCAGGTGTTTTATACGGACAAATTTTCCCCATTTTGAAATATCTATATCTGAAATCTCTGTAGTGGCAGAAAATTCGGATTTTATATAGTCACCTTCTCCTTTCAGAGATAAACATGAAGTGCCTTCACGGCCGGTGATAGAAAATTTAAAAGAAGGATTTGCCCACAGGTCAGCTTTTCCGTTCAGGTCAGTAATAAAAAGCTTTAAAGGCAAATCTTTTTTATCGGATGTTAATGTCAGTTTTCCCTGCCTGATTTCTATAGAGCCGTTAAAAGGTATTATCTCTTCCTCACCTGCCTTAAAAAGCTCCTGAAAATTCCATTTGCCTTCAGAAGAAAAGGTCATATTGATTACAGGGTTTATTACGGAAACATGGCTTATACATTCCAGAGGTTCAGCGTTTTTCAGATAATTTTTCAGATTATATTCTACTATTACAGCATCGGCAGTTATTACCTTTTCATCTGTCAGAGAAATCAGCGCAATATTCTTCAAAGTAATACGGGACAAGTTAAAGGCAACACTGTCTGCAGAAAAGGTTCCGTTAATTTTTTTCTGCACTTCCTTACCTATTACTTTATCCCATGAATAATTTTTTGCAGCTATATAGATAAACAGGCAGGATAAAAGGATAACAAACAATAATATGGATAGAAATATTTTTTTTCTCTTCATAAAATAAAATCTCTGATCTGATTATCGTGACGCGTTACGCGAGGATTACTTACAGGTTTTTATGATATACACTATAAATTCTGATAACGTACTGACCTGAGTATAAGTATGTAATAAAAGTCCTCATCCCGTCACGCGTTGCGCGTTACGCGTTACGAGAGCAAAATGTATTATTTATGGTCACCACAGTAATTGAATATGCTATGAACTGCCATGACCGTCAGGTCATAACGAAGGATGAGAACTTGTTCCTCTCTTCAACCTTCACGATTCTCATATAAATTCCTCAGGAATAGAAAATATTCTAGTTCATGGAACAAATATCCTTTATAGTCGGTCTCATAAAGTGTTATAATTTATTTCTCTGTTAATGCTAAAATCAGTAAAAAACTTTATAATATAAGACTTCTTTCCGGAGAAATCATAAAAAAGGATTTTTCAGCTAAATGACTAAATAATATTTATAAAACTATAAAACAAAAATTCATTATTAGAAAGGTGGTTATCGTATGAAAAAATTTACAATTATTTCTTTATGTCTGATTCTTATCTGCCTTACTCTGAACCTTTCTGCACAGGAGGTTATAAGAGTTTATATTGACGGGAGAGAACTTTTTTTCGACGTACCTCCGACTCAAAAAGACGGTTTTACACTGGTCCCTCTGAGAGCCATATTTAACGGCCTGGGAGCAACAGTAAAATACGACAGCAATACAAGAACCATTACTTCAAACAAAGGTGCCACCACGGTACAGCTCACGCTGGACAGCACCAACGCCTATGTAAACGGCCAGATAAGAAAACTTGATATGCCTGCCATGAGCATAAACGAAAGAACCCTTGTGCCTTTAAGATTTGTAGGAGAAGCTTTCGGGGCAAAGGTAAAATGGGACGGAAAAACAAGATCCATATTTATCAGCACACAGGATATGCAGGGTGCCCCTCAGGGTGCTCCGGCAATCTATGCAATTATGCACAGTGCCACAGGTACTCTGGGAGCAGGTGAGGTATTAACAGTAACTTTAATTGGTACACCCGGTGGTAAGGCTACATTTGATATACCGGGCATCATAACCGGAATTACTATGAATGAAGTGAGCCAGGGGAAATACGAAGGTACCTATACGGTAAAATCTTCTGACAGAGGGATAGACTTGCTCATAACAGGATATCTGTCAAAGGATAATTCTGCTCCTGTAGCAGGACAGGCAGAAAAAAAAATATCTATGGGACAGGTAACAGACAGTATAAAAATCATTTCAATATCTCATAATGCTTCTCCCCTCTTTCGTCCGGGAGATGTGATGGAAGTAATTCTCACAGGAACTGCAGGAGGGCAGGCTACATTTGATATAGGCAATACAATCAGAGGACTGAATATGGTTGAAATTCAGGCAGGTACCTATAAAGGAACCTATACGGTAAAGGGCTCAGATAATATTTCAAACGGTTTTATAACAGGATATTTAAAAAAAGATAATACTTCTGTAAACCTTCAGGATAATGTACCGGTCAATATGGGTTCTGTACAGCCACCTCCTGTGGAAGAAATAAAGATTTCTTCTTTTACTCATAATGCAACGAAATCTCTCAAAAAAGGCGATGAACTCAGGGTTACACTGAAAGGCACCCAGGGATGCAATGTCTTTTTCGATATTACCAACTTCAAATCAAATATTCCTATGACTGAAATTCAACCCGGTATTTATGAAGGGATCTACAGGGTGTTACCGGGAGACAATGTAAGTGAAGCTTATCTTCTGGGACATCTTTCAAAGAGCGGGAAAGAGGCTCCTGTATTTCAGACAGGCCCTGTTACATTTGCCGGTATTTCTCCTTCAGTATCGGAAGTATCACCGAAAAACGGTGCAATAGTAGAAAGTGACAGACCCAATATATATGTAACCTTTGATACGCAGAAAGGAAGCCTGATAAATCCTCAGACGGTAAAATTACTTGTAGACGGAGTGGATGTAACAGGGCAGGTGACGAAAGCCCCTATGTTTATATCATATAATCCGGCAAATCCTCTTCCCCTGAGAAGAAATATATGGGTCGAACTTACTGCACAGGATGAAAATGGCAACAATGTACAGCATGGATGGTCTTTTACTATATCACCCTCTGCAAAAGGTCTGATTTCTTCTGCATCTCATAACGGACAGTTACCGCTGAAAATAGGACAGAAGCTGCAGGTCACCATGTACGGTGCAGGCGGATGTGTTGCATGGTTTGAAATAATAGGTCTCATAAACATAACTATGAAAGAAACGTCAAGCGGTATCTATTACGGAGAATATCCTGTAACATCTGTAGCAAAAGCATCGGGAGCAAAAATCATTGTCCATTTGAAAAATCAAGCGACAGAAGATACTCTGGTAGTAGAACCTCCTGTCACATTTGACGTGGAACAGGGATTTAATGCGCCAAATATAACAAGTGTACAGAACGGTCAGAAGATAACCTTCCCGATTGAAATAAAGGGCACAACAAAACCCTATGCAACTGTTGAGATAACCTATGAATATCAAACAAATTTATTCAATGTGTTACCTGTAAAAGGTGTGGCAGGAACAAAAAGGATTTCGGCAGACGAAAAAGGATATTTCTATGATAAATATACCTCTATCTTCGGCTCCGGCACACAGCATACTATAACTGCTACCGCCATAGACAGTGCAGGCAATAAATCTCCTCAGACTGTTATTATTGTAACGGAACAGTGAGTCGTGAATAGTGAGTCGTGTGTAGTTAATAGAATCTTTAACTCACGACTCACAAATCACAATAAAAATATATTAGTAAAATAATTTATCATGCTTAAGAAAAAACTGAACAGACAGTACTTATGGGGACCAAGGCATAC
>JBEHWO010000260.1:0-9788 GCA_040217695.1 Vulcanimicrobiota bacterium
ACCGCTCACTTTTCACTTTTCACTTTTCACTTTTCACTTTTCACTTTTCACTTTTCACTTTTCACTTTTCACTTTTCACTTTTCACTTTTCACGTCTCACCGGTCACCGCTCACTTTTCACTTTTCACTTTTCACTTTTCACTTTTCACGTCTCACGCCTCTCCAGATATTTCTCCGTTACATCTTTATATTCCTTTTTTTAACAGAATTTTAACATAAAGTTAACAAATTATTTAAATATAAATTTCAAACTGTGATATAATAAAGTGAAATTGATCTATCTTTTTTATGATATAAAAGTATAGTCATTCCATTCTGACTAATAAGGAGTGATAAATATGGTAGGTGGAGTAGGCGGCAAATTTGACAGCGCTTCCATAATGAAAAATATGCAGACTCTGGGAGCAGGCGCAGCCGGCAGTGCAAAGACAACTCAGGAAGGGCACCAGCAGATCAAAAGAGCAGGCGAAAACCTGAGCCAGAAGTTGAAAGGCGCAGAAAAGTCAGACGAAGCCTCCAAACAGGAAGAAGCCAAGAAGAAAAAAGAAAAAGAAAAGAGCGAAGGGACAGGTACTCTTGGCAGTGAAGCTTTTGTTCCCAAAGATGAGAAGGAAAAGAAAGATGCCAATATGCAGAAACTTGATCTTCTCAGAGAACAGGCGAAGGAATTCAAACTTAAAGGTAATTTCCAGGGCGGAACAGCTGTAAAAACTCCTGACAAAGAAAAGGTAAAAGGAGAAAAAACACAGCAGAAACCCGGCATGTTTACAGGAACTTTTCAGGCAACAGCTAAAGAATCAAAAGAAGCTGCACAGAGAAGCGGCGCTTTCCAGAGCGCAGGCGGAACTGATTCTGAAATGGAAAAGAAACAGGCCCAGCTTGATCAGATGCCGAAATTCACAAGACCTTCCGTAAGAGGAAAAGCACAGCAGATCGCAAGCTCTCATGAAAACAAGTTCTCTGGGAAAATTGCTAAACCTCAGAAAGAAGTGAAACTCTCGGAATTCAACAAGGTTGCCAGCACGGATAAGGAAGAGACAGAAGAAAGACTTCAGCTTGTAGCTGATCATACAGATGTAGAAACCTTCACCTCTACTGCAAAGGAATCCAGAAAAGCTTCCGATGATGCCCATAGAATGTCTATGGAACTCAAGGAAGAACATAAGCTGAAAGCCCAGACTGTTACAAAGAAAGAACAGAGGGATCTCGAAAGAGACAGTATGGGTGACAGCCAGCCGGTGGATTCGGGAAAACTCGAAAAGATTGATAAGATAAAGAAATCCACACCCCGTCAGGATGCTGCAGAAGCTGCCGCCGATCTGAAAGAGTTTCAGAAAAAGACCGGTATATCTACAAAAGCCCTTAAAAATTCAAAGGCAATAGCACAGACTCTTGTAGATGAAACCGATCAGACCAAAAAAGCAAAAAGCACTTCCATGAAACCGGTAAAAGGCACAAAAGCCTTACATGGCAATGCAAAGGCAACTCCTATGAAGGATATTTCTGATACGAAACATCTGAAACCTCTTGCTCAGATTGAAACAGGAAAAGGATCAACTGAACTTGTAGAAACATCTATTCCTGATAAGAATGTAGAAACTGATCTGGAAGATCTCAAGGCTGAACCCATGAAAACCCTTGAAACAAAGGTAGAGCCCAGAGAACTTAAAGATGTTGACAAATCAGGAGCCGAAGATATTTCTCCTAAAACATCAAGAAGACTTCAGGAAGATGCGGCGACTATTGCCTTTTATAATAACAGAGGAACTGACAGTATGAAGGCCGGCCAGTATGATGCAGCTCTTGCGTCTTTTGACATGGCTCTTGCCGTTGACCCGAATGACAGCTTTGCTAAAGAACAGAAAGCAAAGATTATGAGTGCAAAAGGAGATGCTGCCAGAACTGAAAGCGCAAAAACTTCTGCCTTTTATAATAACAGAGGCACAGATTTTATCAGTTCAGGCAGGGGAGACCTGGCTCTTGAGTCATTTAATGAGGCTCTGAAGGTCGACCCCAATGATACTTATGCACTCGATAAGAAAGCAAGTATTTTAAGTGCCCAGCGTAAATTTGATGAATCTGTAGCATGTTATGACAGAATCCTGGACATAAACCCCGGGAATACAGATGCACTGATTGGCAAGGCTCTGAATATAACTGCCGATGGCGCAGGCTATAGAGAAGGAATGGAATGTCTGGACAGAGCTATTTCCATTAATCCGTCTCTTGCCGGGGCATGGCAGGCAAAAGGCGGGCTACTGGAACAGATGGGTAAATATGCTGATGCAGATGCATGTTTCCAGAAAGCCGAATCCCTTAAAAATGTAAATGGCCCCGCCGGTATCAACAGTCAGACTGCCGGGCAGATTGCCACTCTTAACGAAAGAGGCATGATGCTTCTCAGACAGGGGAATTTCCATGATGCAAAGGCATGTATTGATGAAGCATTGAGACTGGATCCGAATAATGTAGATGCTAAATATAACAGTGTTATGTATGACGGAGTTGCATCCCATCGTGCACAGAGACCTCAGGATGCTATGGCTTTTTATGACCAGGCTATAGCACTCAATCCCGGTAAAGCAGAAGGCTGGTACAGCAAAGGACTTGCACTGGAACAACAGAACAGGACCAGTGAAGCTCTTGACTGCTATAATAAAGCTCTCGAGAGAAACCCACAGTATGCCTCTGCCTGGAAGGGTAAAGGAACTATACTCAAGGCTCTGGGAAATAATGTTGAAGCAGATCAGTGCTTCCGCAATGCTTCTATGTACGGAGGACAGAGCAATAATATGACCTCTGTAGGAGCACCTTACTGCGGCGCATTATATAATGCTGCTCCCACTATTAATCCTATAGCTCTTAATAACTATTATAATACGTTAAATGCTTTTTCCATGGCTTCTATTATGATGTCCGGCATACCCTTCGGCGGCCTTATGTTCGGAGGACTCGGTATGATGGGCATGGGAGGATATGGCATGGGACTCGGAGGGCTCGGTATGGGACTCGGTATGGGTCTGGGAGGACTCGGTATGGGACTCGGTATGGGCCTGGGTATGGGACTCGGTATGGGAATGTACCCGATGTTCCCTTACTTCTAAGTAATACTATGTAAACAGGGGGCACTTTCGTGCCCTCTGTTTATAAGGCAACCAATAAAATTAATATTATTAGAAATTTTCCTGAATACATAAAGATGTACCTCCTCAAGGTGGTTATTTATTCTTTTACTGAGATAAGCATAAATAATACATATATGATCGCGTAACGCGGGTGACATTTCTATACCGGGGCCTGGCTGCTGGAAACCCTTATTTTGCCGTAAATTTTTTAAAGGCGGCAGAATCAAAAGAGTGAGTATTGAATGTATCTGTCACTTCTCTCTATCCTTTTTTCAGACGTTCAATATCTTTTTTAGTTGCTTCCACATATTTTTGATTTTTTCTCTTTACTGCAAATTCATGGGCCTTTTGATATGCTCCCAGAGCTTTCTGTTTGTCGCCCTTCTTTTCATAGGCTTTGGCAAGGCCATAAAGTATTTGATCCGCATTTTTCGGTTTTAACTTTAATGCTCTGGAATATTCCACTATAGATTTATCTGTCTGACCTGTTTTATCGTAAAGTATGGCAAGATTGGTAATGGCCTGAATATTTGAACCATTGGATTTTATGGCATCCTGATAATTCTTAATGGCTTCTTCATTTTTACCTGTACGGGCATTGGCTATACCAAGGTAAGTAAGAGCCTGATCATAATCAGGTTTAATTTTAAGGGATTTATTATATTCCTGTATGGCTTCCTTATCATGTCCGGCTTTTGCATAGGCGAAACCCAGATTTGCATAGGCCTGATAGAATTTATTGTCACATTGAAGAGCCAGTTTGTAAGCTTTAACAGCTCTATCTGCCTGTCCTGCTTTAATGTACATCTGGCCGAGATTGTCATATACCTTTGCTTCCTTCAAACCCAGTTCAAGTGCTTTTTCGAATGATGTAATTGCTTCCTGTGTTTTACCCTGGAAAGAACAGGCAAGACCCATGTTGAAATAGGCCTGGCTGTTAGAATTGTCAAGTTCAAGAGCCTTTTTATACTGTGCTTCTGCTTCGGCAATTTTACCGAGTTTTACATAAACAATACCAAGATTGTTGTAAATTTTCGGATCCTTCGGATCTATGTCTATAGCTTTTTCAAACTGTATCGCTGCTTCTTCATATTTACCTGATTTTGTGGATGCCACACCTGCACTGTAGTACATTTCCGATTTATCTGTAGTAACAATCTTCAGTTTTTGAGATATTCTGTCCAGTTCCCTGTTGACCATATTTATAGCATCTTTATCTTTCAGCTGTTCAACTATTTCACGGGCTTTCAGGAGACTTTCGTTTGCTTTATTTGTATGACCTTTTTTATCATAAACAAGGGCAAGATTATAATAGGCCTGGGCATCATTGGGTGTCAGTGATAAAACCTTCTGATACTCCTCTATTGCTCTGTCATGTTCTCCTGTTTCATCCAGACAGCTTGCCATATAATAATGAGCAAGATGATCCCTGTCATCCAGTTCCACGGCTCTGTTGAATTCTGAGAGTGCTTCTTCATATTGTTTTGTTTTTGTATAGGCTATACCCAGGTTTCTTCTTATTTCCACATCATCAGGAGTGATTTCTATTGCAGCGTTATACTCTTCTATTGCCTCTGTGAAATTATCTTTATAGAACAATGCCAGTGCGATGTGGTAATGGCTTTTTGCATCTTTCGGATTGAAAGACAGGGCTTTTCTGAAAGATTTTATTGCCGCATCAAATTGTTCCATCTGTGAATATGCCATACCTATATTTCTATAGGCAGGGGCAAACTTCGGATTTAATTTTATTGACTGCTGATATTCTTTTATTGCAAGATCATATCTCTCCTGTCTCATATAGGCTATACCCAGGTTGTATCTTGCAGCAGAATGTTTCGGGTTATGGGTTGCAGCTTTCTGGTAACTTTCTATTGCCTTATCCAGTTCACCAATCTTTGCATAGGCAAGTCCCAGGTTGTAATAACCCTGTGCATAGGCAGGATTAAGTTTTATAGCTTTTTGATATTGGCTGATTGCTTCTTCATATTTATCCATTTTGGAATAGGCAATACCCAGATTTCCGTAGGATAAATAATAGGTTGAATCCAGATCTATAGATTTTTTATATGCTTTTATGGCCGGTCCTATGGCGTTCTTCTGCGCATAGGCAAGGCCGAGATTGCAATAACTGTGAGAATCGTCCGGATCAATTCTTATAGCTTTTTTATATTCAACTATAGCATTATCAATTTTCCCGAGCTGCGCATAGGCAAGTCCCAGATTGTAATGTATCTGACTGTCGTTCGAGTCAAGTTCCAGTGCTTTTCTGTAGCAGACTATTGCTTCATTTATTTTCCCCATCTTTCCGTAGGCTATACCAAGGTTAAGATGGGCTTTACCGTTATCCGGCAATAGTTCTATGGCTTTTTGATACTGGCTTATTGCAAGATCTACTCTGCCTGCTTTCATAAATACCCTGCCCAGTTCAAAATAGGCAGGCCCGTAGGTTTTATCCTTTTTAATTATATGCTGAAATTCTTCAACAGCTGCATTATATTCCTTTATGTTGTAAAGACATATAGCCAGGTTGTATCTGGCATCAAGGTTGTGTTCATTTAAATTAATAGCAGTTTGAAGATGAGGTATTGCCTCATCAAATCTCTCAAGTTTTATAAGAGAATTACCCAGTCTGGTAAGCATATCAGCCCTGGGTTCCTTCAGATCCAGAAGTTTTTGATACAGTTCTACTACCTGTTCATATTCCTGGTTTTCATAGTGAACAGATGAAAGTGCTTCCAGGGCCGATATATTACAGGAATCTATATCCAGAATTTTTTCATATTCCCTTTTAGCTTTATCATCCTGGCCTGCTCTGGAATATATTGAAGCCATTGCTATACGTATATCTAAATCTCCCGGTTTTAAGCCTGCAAGTCTGGAATATTGCTCTATTGCTTCATCGGTTTTATTGATTTTTTCATAGAGAATTCCCAGCTGTTTCCTTGATTCCATATGGCCGGGATATTTATTTATAACCCTTTTGAATTCTTCTATGGCATCTTCATATTTACTGAGCTGTGCATAGGCCAGACCAAGATCGAAATGTACCTGAACATCGGCAGGCGTACTTTCGTAAATCTCTACTTTATCTTCTTCCGCAGATACAGTATCTGTTTCTTCTTCATCAGGCGGCTTTTCCTCTTCTTCATCAGGCTCTTCTATATCTACTTCTGCGAATTCTTCTACTTCGTCTTCTTTAGGAGGCTCTTCTTCTTCTACCGGCAGTTGTATAATATCTTCCTCTTCCTCCTCTTCTTCTTCAGGAGGTCTTTCCGCCTCTTCCTCTTCCTCTATCTCTATTTTCTTTTTCATACTATCTTCGGCAAGTCTCAGGATCTCATCTACGTCCATACTGTCTTTTTCTGCTGCTACTTTTTCTTCTTCTTCCTCTCGAGGTTCTTCAACTGTTTTTTCTTCTTCCTCATTTCCTCCGGCAAGCCTCAGAATTTCATCTACGTCTATTTCTTTTTCTTCTTCTCTGAGCTCTTCTTCTTCCATTTCTCTGACAGGTTCTTCTCTGATTTCTTCTATCCTTCTGGTTTCCTGTACACGTTCTACTATTTTGCCGCCCAGTCTTCCTATTTCTCTTTTTATGCTATCTTCTAATCTATAATCACTCCTGACCAGAGTTAAAGCTTTTTCCAGATTCTCTTTAGCCTGGTCTTTCATTCCGGAAGAATCGTAAACAAGTCCTAAATGATAATAGGCAAGGCTGTCTTCAGGATGTATATTTATAACCTTTTCAATTTGAGATATTGCGAGATCGTATTTGCCCTGTTTACTGTAAACAAGGCCTATATTTAAATTTGCCTCTTTATGACTCAGCTCTGAAGCTATTACAAGTTTAAATTCCGCAAGGGCTCTATCCAGCTCATTCTTTTTAAGGTAAGCTTCACCGAGTTTGCAATGAGCTTCTATCATATCGGGAGACTGTTCCAGGGCATTTTTATATTCATCAATGGCCATATCTATTTTACCCTGGGCCAGATAGGTATTTCCCAGAGAAACTCTGGCATCTACAAAGTCAGGTTCAAAATCAAGGGCTTTTCTGTAACTTATAACCGCTTTTTCATATTCTCCTATTTTAGAGTGTGCTTCTCCCAGTCTGTAATGTGGCATAAACTGATTCGGATTCAACACAAGGCTCTCCTGATAATGTTGAATTGCAGAGGTTATCTGATTCTGTTTTTCGTAGGCAGCTCCAAGATTAAGATGACATAACGGATCATGAGGATTTTTTTCCAGAACTTTCTGGAAAACCTTTATAGCTCTGTCAAATCTCTGCAGATTTATATAGGAAAGGCCTAAATTTTTATAGGCATTTTCATTTTCTTCATTGATTTCTATCGCTTTGTTGTATTGTTCTATAGCATCCTCGTTCCTGCCCATATCCGCATATACTTTACCGAGATCACAGTATGCCTGATCGAACTCGGGGGCAAGTTCTATGGCTTTCTGGAAATATTCAAGAGCCTTTTCAGGATTATTACGGTTAACTGCATAGAATTTGGCAAGCTGATAATTTGCTCTTGCATGTTTCGGGTCCAGGTTTGTAGTTTTTAGATAATACTCAAAGGCATAATCATCTTCTGATTGAAGATCATAACATACACCGAGCTGGAAATGAGCATCTACATGATTGGGATTAAGTTCTGTAACCTTCAGAAAACAATCTATAGCCTGTTCGAATTTTGCAAGATGGGTGTAGGTAATACCGAGTTGAAAATAGGAATTCTGGTCATTCGGGTTCAGATTTATGGCCCTTGTAAATTCCTGTATGGCAGAATCATATTCTTCCATATTGCTCCACGATATGCCGAGATGGTAATGAGTCAGGGCATCATTGGGTTTAAGGTCTATGGCTTTATGAAAGCTGCTGATTGCCTGTTCAAATAAGCCTTCTTTATTATATGCCAGTCCAATATTAAAATGAGCATAGGCATCCTGAGGATTTAAATCTATAGTAACCTTAAAATGCTCTATAGCCTGTGCATATTCATCCTGTGTGTTGTATGCCATAGCCAGATGATAATGGGCATAAGCATCATTAGGGTCTATTTCGATAGATTTTCTTAAATTTTCTATTGCCATGTTATGCTGGCCGAGTTTTGTGTAAACCATTCCAATATTGAAATATGCTTCCGTATACTGGGGATCCAGTTCTATTGCTTCCTGATACATCTGAACTGCAAAATCAAGCTGGAATTTTTTCTCACATACCTGGGCAAGATAGAAACGGGGTTTGGGATTGTTAGGATCCAGGTCTATGGCTCTCTGTAATTCTCTTATGGCAAGGTTTAGTTTGTGCTGTTTCTCATAAATAAGGGCAAGGCTGAAATTAACCTTTGCATTATCGGGCTGTATGGCTAAAGACTTCTCATATTCTTTTACTGCAAGAGGCAACCTGTTCTGTTTTTCATATACAATACCCAGGTTGTAATGAGCCTCTCCGTAAGCAGGATTTAACTCCAGAGCTTTTTTAAAGTGTTTCGCCGCTTCATTGTAATCGCCGAGACGGAGATAGGCCATACCTCCGCCACTAAAGGCCTCCCATAATTTATGATTTAATTCTATGGCTCTTTTATATCTCTCCAGGGCTTTCCTGAAATCTCCAAAGCAGAACTGGGCAAAACCAAGATTGTAATGAGCATAACTGTCATCATGATCAGAACTTACGGGCTGCTTAAAATTCTTTATGGCTTTTTCTGTTCTTTCTTTGTAAAACTGAGCGACTTCCGGTTCATATAATCTTTCCGGAAGCATGGGATCCAGGTCGATTGATATCTGCCATTCATTTTTTGCAAGTTCAAGTTCATCAAGAGCTGCGTAACACAGTCCCAGATTAAAATGAGCAGGTGCAAAATTCGGTTGAATTTCTATACACCTTTTATATTCTTTTATAGCAGAACTTACATTATTATCAGAATCATAAGCAAGAGCTAGACCGTAATGTGCTTCAAGATTGGTTTCATCAACAGATATGATAGTTTGAAATTTCTTGACCGATTGCCCGAGGAGAGAACCTGTAGATATAGCCATAGTACATCCTAACCTTTCTAAAAATAAATATAAAAAATTAAGCAACTTTAAAGTAAATATTTTAATTCGTTATTTATCTCTTTATTCCTTCTGTTCCGTAAGAGTTTCAAAAATTATATAGATCGTGACGCGTAACGCGTAACGCGTGACGGGATTATACATATTTATTCTTATCTCAGTTAAAATATAACTTTCTCAACCCCTATTTTTTTAGAAGGATATTTAACAATATGATTGAATAGTTTCTGAATAGAAATTACGATTGATTGCACCGGATCCTTACGTCTCTATTTTAAATGTTAAGAGGTGAGAAGTGAAGAGTGAAAAGTGAATGGTGAAATTTACGCGTCACGATTATCACGCATTACTCTTCACCCGGACAAATTGATTAAAGGCAAAGACATTAATCTCTGGGCTCTGGAAAGATATGATCTTCTTGAATACCTTAAATGGTCAAATGACAGAGAATTAATACATTTAACGGGAATGCCTGTTCTGCCTAAATCGATGAATGAACTTGAAAACTGGTATCAACAGGCTCTGAAAAACCCGGGTAATAAATTTTTTGCAATAAGAACAAAAGAGGGAGAATATATAGGTAATATAGAATTAAATTCCATT
>JBEHWO010000261.1:0-9758 GCA_040217695.1 Vulcanimicrobiota bacterium
AGCCCTGTGGAGGTAAAACGGGATGGAACATGTCCACACTGTGACATGGTAGTAAACAGAGGTGATTTTCACTGGCAGTTATCCAGTGTTCTTTCAATCGAGAAATATCCCAGACCGCCTCTGAAATTTACCGGTTCTTCCGTAGAGAGAGGAACTGAGCTGCCTGATGTGGTACAGCATAATATTCAGTCTGTAAAAAGAGCATTTCAGGCCCGTTATCCAAATTTCTCATGGAATGAATTCAATCAGAAGGTAAGACATACTTTTATGACACTGCAGCATGCATGGTCAACATGTAACTGGGAACTGTCACGTCATCTTGAAACAGATCATCTCTTTTCAACCCACAGATACTGGATAGAAAGATATAAAAAAGAAGGCTTCCGGAACTGTATTGAAGATATTGAAATACTGTCCATTGCTCATGTCAAGATAGAACAGGATGCCTATTATGAGAGTATAACAGTCAGAATTAAAGCCAGTATGAAAGATTATACTGTAGATAAAACAGGCCATGTAGTGGAGGGAAATAAGAATAGAGCCAGAGTATTTTCCGAATACTGGACGTTTATCAGGAGAGCCGGTTTTGCAGACGATAAAAAAGAAAAGAAAGAACATACCTGCCCTAACTGCGGTGCTGATATAAAGGTTAATATGGCAGGTATATGTGAATACTGTGACAGCAAGATAACGTCCGGCGAATTTGACTGGATCCTTTCAAATATAGAACAGGATGAAGCGTATAAAGGGTAGTTTATTTATCTATCCATCCCAGTACAGAAGCTCCTCCTCCTGTAAGAAATCTTGTTTCATTTTGCTCAAGATCTACAAGCCATATTTCTTTTTTTACAGGATTATTATAGACAATTTTCAACGAATCCAGTGATATACATGGCAGATTGACTGTGGAACCGTAACTTTCTACGGATGTATTGAGCATACGCATTTTTCCTCCTTCACTCATGGCTAAAACAGCCCTTCCGTCTTCGCTCCAGAAGGGTTTATAGCCTTTACCCAGTAATTTAACAGAGCCGTTCAGGTTAACCATATATATATTGTTTTCTTTTGTTTTCTTATCGGGCGCTTCAAATACAAGTAATTCTCCTCCCGGAGACCATTGAGGAGCTGTAAGGGTTTCTCCTTTTTTATTTACTTTTGAATTGAACAGTGCTCTCATACCACCGCTTTCTATATTGATAATCCATACATCGCCTGTTCCTGATTTATTTGCCCGAAAGGCTATCCTTTCGCCGTCAGGTGACCAGGAAGGATTATACGGTGAAAGGCTTTTTACTTTATCGCCTCCCGGGTTTTTTAACCATTCCCCGCTTGCAGGTACAATATATAATTTATTCTGTACTATCAGGGTTATTTTATCTCTTTCAGGAGACCAGGATATATTCTGTTTCGGACTTATCATAAATTCTTTTATCCTTACATATTTTGTCCCGTTTGCAGATATTATACCCAGGACTCCTTTAGGATCTTCAGGCTTTGCTTTCGCCGCACATACCACTTTAGTTCCGTCAGGTGAAAAATTATTAATACTTTCCATTTCACCGCTTCTGGATACATTTACTGCACATGTGCCGTCCCAGTTCATAATGAACAGATCATTTTCTTTTATACCTGCGAGTTTTTTTCTTTCAGGTGACATAAGCAGTTCTTTATATTCACTTATATCACATATTTTTTCTTCATCACTTCCTTCTGAGGTTATGGTCCAGAGATTTCCTTCACTGATGAACAGCACAAGCCCTTCTCCGCTTCTGGCATATATTGCGAATGAGACTGTAAATATAATTGCAATTATTGTAAAAAAAAATTTTTTCATAACACTGACCTGCCTTTCCCTGTAATAAGTTATAGTATAAATTATTTAGATAAAATGCTTACTGCATAATTTTCATCTAAAACTTTATTTTACGCCATTAAAAGTGAATATGCCTTTATTTTTTTATTATACATTTTTTCAGAACCTGTGACAACAATTAAAACTATTATCTATTGAATAAAATGAATTTATAGAGTAAAATATGTTTAATTCAATGTAAAAGAACCCTCGCGTCACGCGTCATGCGTCACGCGTCACGACATGATTGTTCCATAAGGCATAGTTACATATTTATTTTCAAGAAAGGTTTTATATTTTTATGAAAGTACTGGTAATAGATGATGAAATATTCATAAGCAGAATGATAAAAATTACCCTTGAAGCAAAGGATTATGAGGTTATAGTTGCAAAGGACGGAACAGAGGGACTGGAGAAAGCTTTTAAGGAAAAGCCTGATGTAATATTACTGGATATTATGATGCCCGTATATGACGGCTTTTATATACTTGGTAAATTGAAAGAAAAAGATGAAACCAGGGCTATTCCGGTAATAATGTTAACTTCTATGGCAAGACCTCAGGATATTACCCGTGCCATGGAACTGGGTTCTGCCGGCTATGTTATGAAACCTTTTGAATATGAAGATTTAATTTCAAGTATTGAAAATGCATTGAAAAAGAAAGATAAATAATTTGAATATTAAATTGAATTGTGTTACAATTCTTTTTTAAGGGTTAGTCAGGATGGTTTAAAATATGATTAGGAGGTTTTTTTATTATGGATGAACATCAAAAAAATATAGCTTCTCTGGCAGAAGAAGGTGTATCTTACCTTGATAAAGAAGATTACGAAAAAGCTGCTGAAAAATTTAAAGCATTACTGGATATAGATCCTTCTTATCCTTATGTCCGTGTTAATCTCGGCATATGTTATATGAACCTTAAAAAATATGACATGGCAGAAAGAGAATTAAAAAAAGCCCTGGAAAAAATCCCAAATCCCTTTTCTGCCCATTATCACCTCGCATTGACTTATTATTTTGACCATAAACATGAAGAAGCACTTAAAGAGTGCGAAAAAGCTCTAGAAGTTTATCCCGATTCTTATAAAGCCATCAATACTCTCGGAGTCATTCATGGTTACAGAGGGGATCTTGAAGAGGAAATAAAGTGCTATAAGAAAGCCATTGAATTGAATCCAAGTTTTATTGAAGCCTATATGAATCTTGCCTATGCCTATGAAAAGGACTTTGATGACGAAGAATCGGTAAATTATTTTAAGAAGGTTATAGAGCTTGATCCTGCCGGTAAATTTGTCAATGAAGCGAAAGATATGTTAAAGGATCTCGGAGCATAGTATTTCTGTAGGGGCGAACTGCCCCTACGGAAGACGAAATAATTTTATGGCATTTTTTTCCGTTACTTCTTTGACTTCTTCAATGGTGATTTTCTTCAGTTCGGCAATTTTCTCCGCAATAAACCTCAGATATGACGGTTCATTTCTTTTCCCTCTGTACGGTGCAGGCGTCATATAAGGACAGTCTGTTTCCAGTATTATTTTCTCCATAGGAATTTCTTTGACTGTTTCCTGAAGTATCTTTGTATTTTTAAATGTAACAGCCCCTCCTATACCTATATAAAATCCCATATCAGTAAAGGTTTTCCCGGAATTTAAGTCTTCTGTAAAACAGTGTATTACTCCCCCTGTATTTGATGCTTTTTCTTCTCTTAATATATTGAGTGTATCATCAAAAGCTTCCCTTGTGTGTATTACGAGAGGAAGGTTTTCCTTTACTGCCAGTTTTACCTGTTCTCTGAAAACCTGTCTTTGAACCTCAGGAAGAGAAAAATTATAATGATAATCAAGGCCTGTTTCTCCTATGGCTACAACTTTTTTCCCTTTTACCATAGATTTTATTAATTCCAGAATATTACCGTTCATTTCGCAGGCAGAATGGGGCTGTATCCCGACTGATATAAAAATGTTTTCATATCTTTCTCCCAGAACTCTTACCCTGTCGAGTGAAGAAACGTCAGAACTTATATTTATTATGCGGGTAATTCCGTTATCAAAAGCTTCTTTTATGACAGAATCTCTGTCTTCATCATATCTGTCCGAATCCAGGTGGGCATGGGTTTCTATCATTTATGTTCCTCCTTAATAAATCGTGACGCGTAACGCGTAACGCGTGACGGGTGGTTCGTGATGCGTGATGAGTATTTCGTTACAGGGCGTTTAATTAAACGCCCCTAATCACTTTTCGCTTTTCACTTTTCACTTTTCGCTTTTCACTTTTCACTTTTCACGACTCACTGATCATAATATTAACAAGAGCCTTTCTGCCAAGGTTATTCGGGTCAAGTTCCACACACTTGCGCCAGTGTTCCGATGCTTTTTCCATGTTATCTGAATGAAAATAAAGAGCAGCCAGGGTATAATGCGATTTTAAATGATCTTTCCATTCAGTTAAAATGTCTTCAAGTTTATTTATGGCAATATCTATTTTATTTTCTATTATACAGGTAAAAGCAATATGAAATAAAGCATCTTCCCGCGGGCCTGATTTCAGTTCCAGTATTTTATTATAAATCTCTCTGGCTCTTCTGTAATCCATACGGGATATTAATATCCTTCCCAGGAGGTCATAGCAGGGATAATAGTCGGGAAATTTCGATATGACAAGTCTTACTATTTTTTCCGCCGAGTTAAAGCGTTTACTGCCGCAGTAAGCAAGGGCGAGTAAATGGGCTGCTTTAAGGAGATTATTGCCCGATAGACCTTTATCCAGGGCTATTCTGAAATATTTGATTGCTTCTCTGTAATTATTCATGTTAAAAAAAGATCTGCCTGTCATAAAATAAACTTCCGCCTCGCCAGGTATGAGTTCTCCGAGCATCATGAAATATCTGACGGCTTCGCCAAACTTATCCTGACTGAAAAGACAGTAAGCCAGATAATAAAGAGCCTGTCCGTCATAAGGATTTTTATCCGTATATTCCCTGAGAATTGCTTCTGCTGCTTCAAATTGTCCGTCTTCAAGAAGTTTTTTTATATGTTCCATATGTTCTGAATAAAAAAAATCAGTCAAATACCTCCTGTCACGCGTCACGCGTTACGCGTCACGACCGTAAAAATCTTCCATAAGCTTCTGTGCTACAGTAAAATGTTTTTCCACATCAAAACATATTAATTCAAGAAAAGATTTTAAATATTCTCTGAAGAGATCATCACTTAAATGTTCACTTAAATTAACACTTTTTATTTCTTCATCATAGTCAGTGACAAAACCTCTTTTTTTTGCATAATTCCATATCTCTGTTCCCGGCAGAGGATCGAGAGGATGAACGTGGACATTCCAGAATTTCCCCCTGTTTTTCCTTATAAAATTATAGGTTTCTTTGAGATCGTCTTCTGTCTCCGGAGGTGCTCCTATTATAAATGATGCAGTAACTTCTATACCATAATCGTTACACAGGTCGAGCACTCTCTGATTATCTTCTGCTGTCTGGCCTTTTCTGTAATATTTAAGTATTCTGTCTGAGCCTGATTCCGCTCCCAGAAGAATTCTTGTTACATTCATATCTTTTAATATTTTACATATGTCTTCATTGAATAGATCTGCCCTTACTGAACAATCAAAAGTGACCTTCTTGTGAAAAGCATGTTCGTGAATAAAATTTTTTATTGCTTCCAGTTTTTTTATATTCAATGCGAATACATCATCAAGGATTCTTACATGAGGGTAATGGTCTATATGTTTTATTGTTTCAGAGAGTTCTGCTTTTATGTGTTTTACAGAGAAACTTCTGAAGGTTTGAACACAGGAAGAAAGGGAGCAGAATTTACATTTATAGGCACATCCCCTGGATGTGATGATACATGGTGTCCAGTCTGTTTCACCGGCAAGACTTCTGTCCGGGACAGGAATCCTGTCGAGAGGTTTTATTGCTTCTCCCGGGGGATTTATTTTTTTTATATTTCCTTCTCTGTATACAATACCTTTTACGGAGGAAAGTGTTGCCGGATGAAATACTCCGTCTCTCATATAAATTTCCAGCAGTTCTTTCATTGTTTCCTCGCCTTCTCCTGTAACACCTATGTCTGCCGTATCGGGAAGGGAATAAGGCAATATACTTATATGAGGCCCTCCTATTATTACAGGTATGGCTAGAGATTTTTTTATTGCTTCCGATATGGTTATGGCTTCTTTAAAATTAAAACTGTTTGATGAAATCCCGGCTATGTCAGGTTTTTGTTCTATGAGAGACTGAACTGTATCTGCCAGAAATATGTTTTTGAAATCCAGATATTTTTTCAAATAACCGGAAATATAGAGAATTCCCAGGGGAGGATATTCATAATCGAATATATCTGATTTCGCCGGATCTAAAGCCTGTATGAAACCTGCTTTTATGATTTTTCACCTCTTTATATTGAACATAAGCATGTAACAAAAGTGTTTCCTCACGTCACGCGTCACGCGTTACGCGTCACGCGTCACGAGAATCTTATATCTATTATCTATTGTCACATCAGTAATTTTTTATATCTTTTTATCATAATTTTTTGGATTCATCGATGGATGTTTCTGCATGTTTTTTATCTTTTTCTTTATTTCCTCAATATCCTGCCCCCCTGACGAAGCAATATACATGTTCATCTCTTTTATGGCACTGTCATACTTTCCTTCCTTCTGGTAGAGGATACCGAGATTTAAATGAGCTTCCGAAAGAGCCGGATCTATTTCCAGTGCTTTCAGATAACAGTTTTCCGCTTCTTCAAGCATTTCAAGATTATTGAACACTGCGCCCATGTTGGAATAGGCAATTGCACAGTCCGGTTTGAGTTTGATGGCACTTTTATATCTGTCCAGAGCCTGGAAAAACATATCTTTTTTATAATAAGTATTTCCCAGATATAAGTGGCTGTCTCCATGAGAAGGATTTTTACTTATTGCAATCTTCAGATTTTCCTCTGCTTTAATATAATCTTTTCTTTCATAATAAATAAAACCTGAATTATAATATGCCTCTACATTTAAAGGGTCATAGACGAGGCAGTTGTTAAATGATTTTAATGCTTCGTCATATTTTTCCATAGCTTTCCATGCAAGACCAAGATAAAGATGTGCCGAAGGCTCGTATTCTTTCAGCCTGACTGCTTTAAGAAACTCCCTGAGCGCTTCTTCTGTTTTTCCTTTATCCAGAAGCAGTATTCCCATCTGCAGAGTAGCCTGGAAATGTCTCGGACTGATTTTTATTACTTTTTTAAACTCGCTTTCTGCGAGAAGATTGAGTCCTTTATTTTTATAAGCCATAGCCAGTTTAAAGTGACCTTTTATGTTATATGGATCAACAGTCAATGCTTTCTGATACCATTTTACTCCTTCATCGTAACTGTTAATTTTTATATAATAGTCACCCATGTTGATATAGCTTTCCGGATCTTCACTGTTTAATTTCATATATTCCTGGAGTTTCAGTAATTCTTCGTCTGTTTTTCTCTGAGCTCTCTCTATGACTTCTTTTCCGGCATCTTTATTGGAGTCTTTCCCTGATTTATCTGGAGGCGAAAATTCTTTTGTAACAGCTCCCGTTCTCTTTCCCGTTCTTTCCAGATCGTTATAAAATTCTGAAAGATTGGCTTTTGCCTGCTCAAAATTTTTATCTATTTCAATAGCTTTCTTGAAATTTTTTTCCGATTCTTCGTATTTACCCTGTTTATAATAAATAACTCCCAGGTTGGAATAAGATACAGGAGAGGAAGGATTGATGGAAATAGCCTGTTTCAATGCTTTTATAGCCATTTCGTAATCGTTTATTTCCCCGTACAATACGCCGAGATTGGAAAAAGTAGCACTGTGTTCGGAATCTATGGATATTCCTTTATTCAGCTTTTCTATGCCTTCCCTGAAAAGACCGAGCTTGCCGCAGCAGTAGGAGAAATTAATATAACCTTCTATGGCATCAGGGTTAAGGTTTATAGCTTTTTCGCACTCATCCTTCATTTCTTTATATTTATTAATTTTTCCGTATAAATGACCAATATTTATATAGGCTTCCACCAGTGAAGGGTCTTCTTCCAGTGCTTTTTTGAAATGTTCGAATGCTCTTTCAAGCTCTCCTGTTCTTCCGTAGGCTATACCAATATTACAGTAGGTTTCTGCAAGACCCGGGTCTAATTCCAGTGCTTTATGAAAATATTGCAGTGCTTTTTCGTAATTTTCTTCCAGCATGTAAATATATCCCATGTTGGAAAGAGAACTGGCAGACCTGCTGTCATATTTAATAGCTTTTTGAAAGGCTTCTCTGGCAAGATCATAGAGGCCTTCCTTGGTATAAAATACTCCCAGATTGCTCTGAAATTCACTTGCCTGCTTTTTTTTATCCATATTCTTTCTCCCATGTCTTTAGTTTTCACATATATATTAACACAATAACAGAGAGAAAACTATAAGATTTCTTATAATTTCTATAAAGGAAAGAAGCGGGTAGATAAAGAATTTATATGTAAGTAACAGAAAAGAGAGGTTTTATAACATGAGATTTCAAAAAAGGATAACAATTGCAAAAGGTCTGTCCTTAAATATTTCTCCGTCAGGTTTAAGTGTTACTGCAGGCGTGAAAGGTGCTTCTATTAATATAGGCTCAAAGGGAGTATTTTTAAATACAGGCATACCCGGAACGGGATTGTCTGACAGGAGACAGATACTCGGCGGAGCAGTAAGCTCCGTGAAGAGTAAAAGAATTAAAAATAATGATATAGACATGAATATTTCTCTTGATATGGATGATACAGGCAAAATTTTTATCTTTGATGAACATGGGCATGAAATTACAGATGAAAATCTTCTGAAAAAAATAAAAAAGACCCCTGTATTTAAAGAGCTTTTAGAAGATCTCTGTTGTAAAAAGAAAGAAGAAATTGAAGGAGAGAATGAAAAAATTATAAATATTTTTAAATATACTCCCGGAATGATGACAGACACTTCTCTCCCGGTGGCAGAAGCATATGAAATAAAACCTTATCCTGTTCCTGAGCCTACTATGGATGAATGTCGTGCCATACTTGAAGAAAAGGCAAGAAAAGAAGTATCGAGCCTGTTGTTCTGGACAAATGATGAAAAGAGGCATGAATATGTAGAAAGCCATATGGCGACAGAATATCAGAAATTACTGGAAAAATGGCAGAAAGATAAAGATGATTTCGAGGCCAGGGAAAAAACATCTGAAAGATCTGAAGAGATAAAGAAAAGAGAAGAAGAGGAAAAACTGAAGAAAGACCTTCTGGAAAAAAGAATCTCCCCGGAAGATTATGTAAATAAATCTGTTGAACATTTGCTGAAATCTATCACTTTACCTCTGGAATTTTCAATTGATTATGAATATGATGTTAATAAAGGTTATTTGCTTGTAGATCTCGATTTGCCTGAAATAGAAAATATGCCCCGGAAAAAAATATCGGCCCTTTCAGGCGGAAAAATATCAATAAAAGATAAAACAAAAAAAGAACTGAATGATGATTACGTAAAATGCGTCTGCGGGCTTGCCTTTTTCTTTGCAGGTACTTTGTTTAATATAAGCACTGATATAAAGAATATATTAATATCTGCCTACACACAGAGAATGAGTCAAAAAACAGGTAATAAAGAAAATGAATATGTGTATTCAATTCTTTTTGATAGAAATATATTTACCGGTTTGAATGTAGCGAAGATTGATCCTCTGAAGGGTTTCGATAATTTTGAACATATACTAAATGTGACACCTTCAGGTGAAATGAAGAAAATAGAGCCTTATACGTCAACAGAGCAATAATGTATTCGCAGGATTTCCACAAAGTCGTAAAAAACGTAACCCATTTATATTTACAGGATAAATAGAGTAAGATATAATTTAAAGTATAGGAATTTTCATTTTTAATG
>JBEHWO010000262.1:0-9757 GCA_040217695.1 Vulcanimicrobiota bacterium
AGCCATAAGAGAACTGCTTACTAATTCTGCCAAACATGGTCATGCCAGTCTGGTAAATATTCATTTTAAATGGCATGAACATAAAATTGAAGTGAATATAGATGATAATGGCACCGGTTTTGACAGTAAGAAATCTGTTTCTATAAAAAATACCGGATTTGGCCTCTTCAGTATCAGAGAAAGAATAAGATATCTGGGCGGATATTTTAATATAAGGTCTGAAGAAGGAGAGGGGACAGAGGTTAAAATTATCATACCTGAAAAAACATTATATAAGGGAGAAGATTATGAAGATTAAGATTCTTCTGTCAGATGATCATAAATTATTTCGGCAGGGTCTGAGGACTTTGCTGGAAAAACAATCCGATATGACTGTAACAGGGGAAGCAGATAACGGTATTTCAACAATTGAACTTTCCGAAAAGCTGCTACCGGACGTAATACTTATGGATATATCCATGCCGGACATGAATGGAATTGAAGCTACAAAGAGGATTATATCAAATAATCCTGCTATCAAAATAATCGCCCTTTCCATGCATTCAGATAAAAGATTCATTACAGAAATGTTAAAAAGCGGTGCTTCAGGCTATCTATTAAAAGATTCTGCATTTGAAGAATTGTCTATTGCAATAAGAACTGTTATGAAAAATCAAAATTATCTCAGCAGTACAATTACAGATATAGTTATAAGAGATTATATAAATATAAAAAACAAAGAAAATTCTGCTTTTACTTTACTATCTTCCAGAGAAAGAGAAGTTCTACAGTTACTTTCGGAAGGAAAAACTACAAAAGAGATAGCTCTCTGTCTTCAGGTAAGCAGTAAGACCATAGAAACCCACAGAAAACAGATTATGGATAAATTAAATATCTACAGTATGGCAGAATTGACGAAATATGCAATCAGAGAAGGAATAACTGCATTATAATATCGTAACTGGTGACGGGCGACGCGAGAAATTATGCTATTAGCTAAATACTATCCTCAAACATAAACTGGTTAGCCAGACATAGTTCCGACACAACCAGTAATGAAAACCTGTCCTCCTGTCACGCATTACGCGTTACATATCACGAACGTTAAGGTTTATAGAAGCCAGCAATCAGATTTTTCCTGATTGATTTAATTATGAGATACTGTACATTATCAGTATATGTCATAACATCCTGTAAATATGTCTGACAATCTTACGACAGGAGTTATGAAAAAGTCAAAATAAAAACAATCAGGAGGTATAACAAATGTTTGACACAGGTAATACGGGGTTTATGCTCGTATCTACCAGCCTCGTCATGTTAATGACACCGGGGCTGGCTTTTTTTTACGGAGGTCTTGTAGGAAGAAAAAATGTTCTTGCAATTATGCTTCAGAGTTTTGTGTCCATGGGCTGGACATCTGTTCTATGGTTTATTTTCGGCTATTCTCTGTGTTTTTCAGGTGATGTTTACGGAATAATAGGAAATCTGGACAAAGCTTTCCTTAACGGCGTCAAACCGGAAGATATATTTTCACCGGGTAACAATATACCGGTTCTGGTCTTCATAGCATATCAGATGATGTTTGCCATTATTACTCCTGCACTTATAACAGGAGCTTTTACGAACAGAATAAAATTCAATGCTTACATGATATTTCTCACTGTATGGTTAATCTTCGTATATTTCCCTATGGTTCATATGGTATGGGGAGGAGGATTACTCCAGAAATGGGGAGTTCTGGATTTTGCAGGAGGTATTGTAGTTCATGCCATTGCAGGTATGGCTGCTCTTGCATCCGTATTTTTCGTAGGTAAAAGAAAAGTAGAAGAAAAAGGGCCTCACAGCATACCTCTTGTAGCTCTGGGAACAGGTCTTTTATGGTTCGGATGGTACGGTTTTAATGCAGGAAGTGAACTCAAAGTCGACGGCATAACGGCTCTTGCCTTTTTAAATACTGATACGGCAGCTTCTTTTGCTGCCATAACATGGCTTATCATGGCATGGATTTTCGAGAAAAAACCGAAATTCCTCGGATTGCTCACAGGTTCCATAGCCGGACTTGCCACTATCACTCCTGCTGCAGGATATGTATCTGTACCTTTTGCTGTTATAATAGGAATAATCTCCGGTATCGTCTGCTACGGAGCCATAGGACTCAAGAATAAAATGGGATGGGATGACGCTCTGGATGTATGGGGAGTTCATGGTGTCGGAGGCACAATAGGTGTTATAATGCTCGGTCTATTTGCTTCCACTTCAGTAAATGCCGCAGGAGCCAATGGTTTACTCTTCGGAGGAGGAGGATTTTTCGTTAAACAGCTTGTTTCCGTTATAGCCGTATCCGTTTATGCTCTTGCATTCTCCTATATAGCTCTTATAATAATAGATAAAATAACACCTGTCAGGACAACGGAAGAAGAAGAATCAGCAGGTCTTGATGCTGCACTTCACGGTGAAGAAGCCTACGTTTAAGGCAGATAAATAGAAAATTCTATAAATATAATAAATCAGCCGGTTTTCACCGGCTGATTTATTATGCCGAAGGTCGGACTCGAACCGACATGGAGTTACCCCCACTGGTTTTTGAGACCAGCGCGTCTACCTGTTCCGCCACTCCGGCTTTTGTGTAACATAGTATAGTCCATAGAGATATTTCTGTCAAGATGATTTCATAATTGCAAAATGCTCTATATTAATTTATAATATGGAAATGGTAAATAGTGAGTCGTGAATAATAAAACCTGACTGTCACGCATCACACATTACGCATTACGAAACTACCCGTTACGCGTTACGCGTCACCAATCAAGGAGAACTCGATGGATTTAATTTATTGTTCTGCATGCAAAAAATCGGAAAAAGCAGAACTGGATTTCTGCACTCACTGCGGTTCAGCCCTTATAGAACTCAAGGAAGAAGATCTTTTACATCCACATACGATACTCAGAGAAAGATTTAAGATAACGGATCTACTGAAAACAGGGGGAATGGGCAGAGTATATAAAGCCGAAGACGGTAATTTAAGCAGTATATGTGCCGTAAAGGAACTGGTTCTGGACGGATTTCAGGATGAAGAAAAAAACTATATAATATCACAGTTTAAAGCAGAAGCGGAAATGCTTGCAAAACTCCGTCATAAAAACCTTCCCTATGTTATAGATTATTTCAGTACAAATGGTAAATATTATATAGTCATGGATCATATAGAAGGTAAAGATCTGGAATCAATATCAAATGAAGCGGGAACAGACGGGCTGGATATAGAGAAAATTTTAGAGTGGGCAATTCAAATCTGTGAGGTTCTGGAATATCTCCACAGTCAGACCCATCCCGTAGTGTTCAGAGATTTGAAACCTTCCAATATTATGGTAAAAGATGCTGACAATCAGATAATGCTGGTAGATTTTGGCCTTGCTGCAAGAGTAATTGATAAAGAACACAGCCATGAAAAAACCTCTGCAGGGACTGAAGGCTATGCTCCTCCCGAACAGTATGAAGGTAAACATGATCCGAGAAGTGACATATATTCCCTGGGAGCAACATTACATCACCTGATAACAGGAATTTCACCTATGGTACCCTTTAAATTTCAGACATTAAAAAAACTGAAACCGGAACTCCCGTCGAAACTGGATTCTATAATAATGAAAGCTGTAGAACATGATATTAACAGGAGATATCAATCCATTAATCACTTTAAAAAAGAACTTGTAAAATTGGAGGAAAGCATAAAAGCAACAAAATCCAGCCTGGTAAATAAAATAAAAGACAGTACAAGCAAATTGAGTAAAAAATTCATAGATTCCATCGGTTTATCTTCAGATATGAATGAAGAAGACCATAATGAAAAAATAAAAGTTTTTCTTGTAGATGATGAAGACGGCATCAGATCACTTTTTAAGAATTTAATAGAAGTAAACAAAGACCTGGAACTTACAGGAATAGCAGTAAACGGTCTGGACGCCCTGGGAAAACTATATCATACAGAGACCTTCCCCGATGTTATACTCATGGATATTATGATGCCTGAAATGGACGGCATAGAAACTACAAAGGAAATACTGAAAATCTATCCGAAAGCAAGGATTGTAATGCTTACCGTTTTATGTAATAAAACATCTGTCATAGAATCCTTTAAAGCAGGCGCAAAAGGATATATGATAAAATATAAAGTCGATGAAGTAATGGATGCCATAAGGGCATCCGCAAAGGGTGAAACGCCGATAGAATCTTCCGTGGCAGGATTCTTGCTGCAGGAACTGGAAAAATAATTTTCAGTGACCGGTTACCAGTTACCAGTGAGCGGTTATTTTATCAATCACATATATTCACTTTTCACTTTTCACTTTTCACTTTTCACTTTTCACGACTCACGACAATATACTGCCCGGCTATGTCCTGCGTTACTTATATATAATACCCCTTTTCACATCTATCTTTACGGAATCTCCTGAAGAAAATGCCGTAAATACTCCCGGTACTCCAACCAGAACAGGTATACCTGCACCGGCAAGTAAAACTTCTTCATCGGGCGACAAATTTTCATCTGCCACCACAAGGCCTGCCAGAGAAGGTAATTTTTCGAGAAGCTCCTGAGAATAACATGGCACTGCCAGTATTTTATCCTGTTCTATCTTTTTTAAATCTTTAATATCCTGCAAAATCAGAAGCTTGCCTTCCTTTTCTTTACTTTTTCCCAGGCTCTTACCCCTTAAGAATATATGGCCCAGCACCTGTATCTGAAGTGTATTTGTACTGCCTGTACCTCCTATGGGGTAACCGGCAGAAATCACTATAAGGTCACCGTCTTTTACAAGACCTGTGCTTATGGCGGCTTTTGCAGATTCTTTTATAAAACTGTCTGTATCGTTATAATTTCCTATAATTACAGGGAAAACTCCCCAGGAAAGTTTTAACTGACGGGCTATTACTTCATCTTCTGTCAGAGCAATTACAGGTGCTCTCGGTCTGTAAAGAGAAATTTTCCTGGCACTTCTTCCCGATGAAGTAGACACAATAATAGCAGAAGCTTTCAGTTCTTCAGACATCTCACAGGCAGAACGGCTTATAACTTCAAGTATTCTTTTTTCTGCTGCTTCTTCTGTAAGAACTTTTTCGTAAGGCATGGCAATTTCAGCAGTAGCCGCTATGAGAGCCATAGTTTTTACCGCTTCAACTGGATAGGCTCCCGAAGCAGTTTCACCTGAAAGCATAACTGCATCTGTACCATCAAGTATGGCATTTGCCACATCAGTCACCTCTGCATTGGTAGGACGGGGATTTCTTATCATAGAATCCATCATCTGAGTCGCAGTAATTACAGGTTTGCCTTTTTTTCTGCACAGAGAAATCATATTTTTTTGCTCCAGAGGAAGTTTTTCCACAGGTGTTTCCACACTCAGATCCCCCCTGGCTACCATCAATCCGTCAGTAATATCAATAATTTTAGATAATTGTTTCAGGGCCTCTCCTTTTTCGATCTTCGCTATAACAGGAGTGGACTTACCGGCTTTACGGATTATGTCTTTTATTTCCACTATATCGGAAGGCCTCTGAACAAAAGAAAGGGCAATCCAGTCCACATTCTGTTCCAGACCGAAGGCAAGATCTTCTTTATCTTTTTCTGTCAGTGCAGGAATTTTTAATTCAGTTCCCGGGAAATTTACTCCCTTTTTGGAGCTCAGGGGGCCTCCTGTAATTACCCTGCATATAACTTCAGCACCTTCCACTTTTTCCACTACAAGCCTTAAAAGGCCGTCATCTATGAAGATTTTTGTACCGGGAACAACTTCTTTCGAAAGATTCGAATAGGATATATGGGCTTTTGTAGCAGTGCCAGCACATTCTTCACCTGTGAAGGTGAAAAGTTCACCTGATTTGAGTATAACACCGGCAGGAATAGAGCCCACCCTTATTTTAGGGCCGCATAGGTCCTGCAAAATGGCCACAGAACGGCCTGTTTCATAACAGAGTTCTCTTATGAGGCGAATAACTTTTTTATGTTCCTCATAGGTTCCATGGGAAAAATTAAGTCTTGCCACATCCATACCTGCAAGTATTATTTCTTTTAAAACTTCTCTTTTATTGCTGGCAGGTCCTATGGTGCATACTATTTTGGTTTTTCTTAAAGTGTTCATTATGTGTTAAACCTTACTTTCTTTAATCGTGACGCGTGACGCGTGACGCGTGACGCGAGGGAAAAGACGGAATTTACTTCTAACAGGCATGACCGGAACGGTCACAACCAAATATGAAAATTAACAGACAGTGAAGCATAAGACTTCATCATTTTCTATAAATTCATTTTTTTCTATAAAAAATCCTTCAGGAAAATAAATTTATATGATACAATATGGAAGTACCTTCATTTTTTGTAATTACCTATCCTTTAGCATCCATTACAGGTTCACTCTTTTGATCAATTTCTATAGCTCTGTCAAATAAAAATATCTGAGGTTTTATTTATTAAATTCCTGTTTCAGGATACAATAAAATCAGGATAATTTACACTTGAACAGATAACAATATAATTCTAAACAACATGCTTATCAATTAAAAATTGAATTGTCTCTATAAATATCTTAACATCAGCTATTAAGGGCAGAACATATTCTTCTTTCATTAAAACGAAGTCATCATAATCACTTTCCTGCCTGCGGTCAAAAAGCTTATTATACAACTTACCCATGTCTTTACTTACCAGTCCTTTTTTCACGAAGTGATTATTGAAAAAACTTCTTACCCCTGTATGCTTCGAAGATGAAAGGTTGTCTGTTATTAACAAAGCACTTACTGAATAGAAACAGGAATAATAAAGACGATTTATACAGGTATTCCAGTGACCTACTCCGGCCATCATCTCTGCTTCTTCCAGGGTCTCATAAGCTCTGTTCATTTTATGAAGGATAATCTTCTTATCTTCATCTCTCATATGTTTATAGCGTCTTTTGTCACATTTTTATAAAAACTTGTAGCTTTATATAAAGTGCTGTTCCATTCGTTAATATCTCTTATTATTGTAGTAATAATTTCACCTGAATCAAGTTCTATATCATAAAGAACATCTCTAATAGCTTCAGTTTTCTGAAGATCAGGTTTTTCTTTCAATAAAATCAAAAAATCCCAGTCTGAATCAATTTTATGATTATTTCTTGCCCGGGAGCCATATAATATAATATGTGCACCGGGATCTATTTTTAAAATAGCTTCTTTAATTATTTTTAGAAAATTCTCTGACATATGAAACAATCCTTAAATAGAGTGAATATATTTTAAGATAAAGAAATAAAGAGTCAACCCCCGCTTTTAATAGCAATAACAGGCATAGGCCCCCCTTATGCCAGAACAATTGCAAAATAGAAGATTATCTTATTTTTTTTATTTCTTCCAGAGTTAATCCTGTTACCTCTGATATTTCTTCTACAGTATAGTTTTTGGATAGCATCTTTTTTACAGTATCAAACTTACCTTCAAGCTTACCTTCAAGTTTACCTTCAAGTTTACCTTCCTCTTTAGCTTCCTGAATACTATTTTTTATAGCTGTGGCAAGCATAGGACTCCCTCCTTCCATATCAATATTAAATGGTATATTATGTTTTTTTAGATATGTACCAAGCCATATCTTTATAAAACGTCCCAATTCACTTTTAAAATCCACCATTTCTATTAATATCTTTTCCGCTTCTATAATTTCTTCTGTTCTAACCTTTGTTACCAGATTAAAGAATGCAGCTAATATGTTATCCAGTCTATATAAATTACTTAACTGTTCTTCTTTTAATCCATGTAAGACCAGCATATGATAGGTAAAACCTGGAACATACTTTCTCAATCTTTTATAAGGCTGTTCTATTAGTTCCTCTATATTTAAAGGAGCATTACATTTCTGCTCACCTGTATATATTACCAGCGGAAATACCGGAGGCAGTTTATCTTTAACCTGCCCGGTAGCTATCAAATCTTCATAAAATAAAAGCATATAACTGAGAACTCTTAAAGCAATATATTTATCAGGACTGCTCTGAAACTCAATAAGAGCAAATAAATAAGCTGTCTCACCTTTCAAATCCAGTTTAAGTATTAAATCAGTCTCACGTTCCTTAAACGTATCTGATACATAAGAAGTCCCGAGCTTCTGTATTTTATCAAAATCCACATCCTTAACAAAATCTTCTTCTATAAAGCCTGTAAGTAAATCTTTTATTATTTTCGGATGGGAGAATAATAGTTTATATGTTTTATCGTGATAATGGTGAATTTCTTCCATAAGAATATAATAGCATAAATAGAGTAATTATAAAATAGCCATTTCATAACAACAGCCATGAAGAGTGAATTTTTTTAATAATTTACATAATATGTCCTGCTTATAAACGCCTGTTTCATGATATAATAAAATCACGAATTTACAATTGAACAGATAATAGTAAAGGAAGGTTTTTTTATGTCAAAACAAAGGATAATAAGTTTTCTGGTAATTCTGGTACTTTTATTTTCAATTGCAGGGTCAGTAATGGCTTCTGATGTGTTCGAAGCCATTGAAAAGGGGGATATTGCAACCGTAAAGGAATTGATTGAGAAAGATCCGGGGCTTGTAAATGTTAAAGATAATGATGGAAATACACTTTTACATGCCGCTGCTTCAGGAGGACTGAAAGACCTGGTAGAATTGATGCTCTCAAAAGGAGCAGATGTTAATGGTAAAGGTAGTTTTGGTGATACCCCTTTGCTCAATGCAACTTCCCGTGGCCACAAAGATATAGCAGAGCTATTGATCTCTAAAGGAGCAAATGTTAATATTGAATCTGATAATGGAGATACCCCTTTGCTCATGGCAGCTAAAAGTGGCTACAAAGATATAGCAGAGCTGTTAATCTCCAGAGGAGCAGATGTTAATGGTAAAGATATTGTTGGCTCTACCCCTTTGCGCAATGCAGTCGATAGTGACTACAAAGAGATAGTAGAGATGTTAATCTCAAAAGGAGCAGATGTTAATGGTAAAGATAATTATGGAGATACTCCTTTGATCAGGGCAGCTTATAATGGCTACAAAGAGATAGCAGAGCTATTAATCTCCAGAGGAGCAGATGTTAATGGTAAAAATAATCGCGGCTTTACTCCTTTGCTCATGGCAGCTAATAGTGGTGCGAACAAAGATATAGCAGAGCTGTTAATCTCCAGAGGAGCAGATGTTAATGGTAAAGCTGATAATGGAGATACTCCTTTACTCATGGCAGCTATGAATGGCCACAAAGATATAGCACAGCTATTAATCTCCAGAGGAGCAAATATTAATGTTAAAGATAATGATGGAAATACACTTTTACATGCCGCTTCTTCAGGAGGAATGAAAGACCTGGTAGAATTGATGCTCTCAAAAGGAGCAGATATTAATGGTAAAGGTTTTTTGGGATTTACACCTTTGCTTATGGCAGCTTATATGGGCCACAAAGATATAGCAGATCTGTTAATCTCTAAAGGAGCATATGTTAATGTTAAAGATGATGATGGAAAAACTCCATTAACTAGAGCAAAGGAAAAGAAATTTACTGAAATAGTTGACCTTCTCCTTAAGAACGGAGCGAAGGAATAAGTATAATCTGCAGGGGCAAAGCATTCCGTGAGTATCTGGCAACAATTGCAGGGAATGCTTCGCATCTGCACAAGAGCATTAAATCCCTTCTATGGGGATTTATTGATAAAACAGGAAACATAATTATAGAAACAGAGATTAATCAGTTTGATTATATTTCATTTAATAAAGACCTCCGTGCAG
>JBEHWO010000263.1:0-9755 GCA_040217695.1 Vulcanimicrobiota bacterium
ATTAGAATTCATGGAGAGATGGAAGGAATTGAAGACTCTCCCGAACCTCTCGGCGCAGCAGAATGCAGGAGAATGATATATGATGTTCTGAAAGAAGATCAGACAGCTATGCTGGAAAGAGATTTAAGTATTGATCTTTCCATATCTTACGAAGGTCTTGCCAGATTCAGAGTCAATGTTTTTCATCAGATTTACGGCCTGGGAGCAGTTTTCAGAATCATACCCGAGAGGATACCGCCTGTAGAGAAGCTTGGTTTACCTGAAACTATAAAAAAATTAACAGATTATCATAAAGGTCTTGTTCTTGTTACAGGACCTACAGGGAGCGGTAAATCAACGACTCTGGCTTCTATAATAGACTGTGTGAATGAAACAAAGAGAGGGCATATTATAACTATTGAAAACCCTGTTGAATTTATTCATAAAAAGAAAAATTGTGTCATAAATCAAAGAGAAGTCGGCCCCAGCACTCATTCCTTTTCAGATGCTCTCCGTGATGTTCTCCGTGAGGATCCTGATTATATACTTGTAGGAGAAATGAGGGATCTTGAAACAATATCTCTTGCAATTACTGCAGCGGAAACAGGTCATCTGGTTTTTGGAACACTTCATACGTCAAGTGCTGCTAAAACAGTGGACAGGATTATAGATGCTTTTCCCGAAGGACAGCAAAATCAGATTAAAACTATGCTTTCAGAGTCTCTTCAGGCTGTGGTAGCACAGACTCTTATAAAAAGAAAAGACGGAACAGGAAGAATTCCTGCCGCGGAAATTCTCATTGGTACATCTGCAGTGCGTAATCTTATAAGAGAAGGGAAAACCTATCAGATACTGTCAATGATTCAAACAGGAAGAAAAGATGGTATGCAGAGTCTGGATCAGTCACTTAAAGATCTTATGATAAAAGGTCTTATATCGAGGGAAGATGCATATCGTTATGCTGTTGAGAAAGAGGCTTTCAGTATGCCGGAGCCTGTACCGGAACCTGAAGTAGAAAAAGAATATGTGGGACAGAAGAAAAAATTCAGTTTCTGGTAATTCTGGTGAGTCGTGAAAGGTGAGTCGTGAAGAGTGAATGGTAGTAACCATGGTAATTCTACCAGTTACGCGTTACGCATCATGCATCACGAACCATGCGTTACGCGTCACGCGTCACGAATATTAAGGAGATATATGAAAAATAACATATTTCTGTTCTTTTTTTTAATTTACTTTATCTTTAGTTCTCCTCTCGCCGGATGTGAGGCTGCAGGGGAAGAAGTATGTTTAAGGGATATGACAGTTAATCCTGCTCTTATATGCAGGGAAATCTATGATATTAACAGCCATGATGTGAGAGAAAAACATGATATAAATCTGAATATTGATATTATGGAGAATTTTCCTCATAATTCTCCTGTTACTTCTCTTTGTGTTCTTCCGCAGGGAGGCAGGATTATCAATGTGGGACTCTGTCAGAATTTAAAATCCTGTTATATAGCCTGTGATGTCGGTTTTTCTCTTTATAAGGAAGACGGAGAAATGACTTTAAAGGGCAATCAGGTATTGTCCGTAAAGACTACCGGTGTTTCTCCCGATCCGAATAATTTTTTCATAGTACCTGTAAAAATAAAACCTAAACAGAGAGATAATGTTCTGAAACTTATAACGGAAAATACCGATGGTACCTGTATACAAAAATGTTACAGAGGAAATTTTCAGATTTTTCTTAACTCAAAAGGTTTTATTACTGTAGTGAACGAGCTGAGTCTGAATGAATATCTGGCAGGGGTGGTACCGAATGAAATGCCTTCTTCTTTTCCGCAGGAAGCATTGAAATCACAGGCTATAGTAGCCAGAACCTATACATTGAAACATCTGAAAAAACATGATAAAGACGGTTTTGATCTGTGTGCAACACAGCACTGTCAGGTCTACGGAGGGATTGAGAATGAAACTCTTCAGACAAACAGTGCAGTCAGGGAAACAATACATCAAATGGTATTTTATGGGGCAGAACTTGCAGATACGGTATATCATTCTACATGTGGAGGCATAACAGCAAATATAGAAAATGTCTGGCAGGCAGATGATGTAGATTATTTAAAATCAGTGTTGACACAGATAAATCCTGTATATTCTGACTTTTCTTCTGAAGAAAACTTCAGGCACTTTATAGATAACCCGGGAGAATGTTTCTGTCACGAGTCAAAATTGTTTCGCTGGGAAAGAAGTTACAGTAAAACAGATTTAAAGGATATTCTTTCTGAAGGACTGGCTGTAACATTTAATACACAGATAAAACTCGGAGACCCTGTTGACATATCGGTAGAAGAAAGAACTTTTGACGGAAGGGTAAAGGTTTTACTTGTAAAAGGAACAGAAGGGGAATACAGGGTAGAAAAAGATAAAATAAGATGGCTTACGAGTAAAGGGAAAATAGCTAAAGATGCTCTTCCGAGTACATTATTTTATGTATATAAACCTGATGAATATACTATTTCTTTTAAAGGAGGAGGATGGGGGCACGGCATAGGATTGTGTCAGTTCTGTGCCAAAGGTATGGCCGACAGGGGTATGACTTCCATAGAAATAATAAAATATTTCTATACCGGTTGTGTCCTGGATTATCCCCTGTGGTATAAAAACAGTTATCAGTGACCAGTTACCATTTACCAGTTATAATAAATTTATAGTTTACAGCTTAAAATAATAGTTATTTATAAACCTTACACTATAAAACAATGTTATTGTTTCGTCACCGGTCACCGGTCACTGATAACTGGTCACTGAAAAAGAGGTGTTTCAGATATATGGAATGTCCAAGATGCAGATGTAAAATTCCCCATGGTTCAATAGTCTGTCCCGAGTGTGCCAAACCTCTTGCAACATTTCCTGTAAGTGCTCTGGAAAAAAAGCGTGGCGAAGGTTTCAATCTTATGTGGATAGTTTATGGTTTCAGCTGCTGCCTCTTTTTTATAATTGCTTTTATCGCTGTACTGATTATACTTATGTTTTTATTTAATTCACCCTGATAATAATTATGGAAAAATATTTGAATCTTATAGAGAAAGCTTTAATGCCTCCTCTGACAAAACTTTCGGAACAAAAGCATCTTCGTGCTGTCAGGGATGGCATTATTTCCGTTCTTCCTATGATAATCACAGGGAGTATTTTTCTCCTTCTCGGCCAGCTTCCTGTAGATTTTATTAAGGAACCTGCTTACAGCGGATGGATTGTAGATAAAGTGAAATTTTACCAGGACCATGTAAGTTCCAATCTTTTGATACCATATCGATTGTCTATGGGATTTATGGCTCTTTATGCATCCTTTGCAATTGCCTGCAGTCTTTCACAGACATATGAAATGGACAGTCTGTCTACAGGCATTTTATCTGCAGCCTCATTCATCCTTACCATTCTGCCTCAGAAGGTTCTCCTTGCAGGAGCAGAGAAAGCTGAATGGGTAATTCCCATAGATAAACTGGGAGGCAAAGGTCTTTTTGTTGCTATATTCTGTGCCTTTATTACGGTAGAGGTAACAAGATTTATTATGTCTAAAAAGCTCTTTTTTTCTATGCCGGAAGGTGTTCCTCCTGCCGTAACAAGAGCTTTTACGTCTCTTGTACCCAGTATAGCCGTATTAACACTCATATGGACATTGAGCATGATAGTAGATGTACATGTTTTAATATCCTGGATTTTAAAACCTCTTGTCAGAACGGGAGACGGCCTTATTGCCATAATACTTATAAATCTTCTCATACAGCTCATATGGGTTACAGGCATTCACGGAACTTCTGTTGTTAACGCTGTAGCTCTTCCTTTCTGGCTGAGTTATCTTGAAGACAACAGTGCAGCTCATGCAGCAGGAGCTGTACTGCCTCATATTACATCACTACCATTTTACCAGTGGTTTGTATGGATAGGCGGTTCGGGGGCTACTTTGACTCTTGTAATAATGATGTTTTTCTCGAAATCTTCTCAATTAAAAAGTCTATCCAGAATTGCTATAGTACCGTCTTTGTTTAATATAAATGAACCTGTAATATTCGGTCTTCCTGTGGTTATGAACCCTGTTATAGCAGTGCCATTTGTAATTGCTCCTGTAGTATGCGGTACGATTTCTTTTATAGCAATTAAAGCAGGGCTCGTTCAGGCTCCTTATATTCTTGCTCCATGGACTCTTCCTGTTTTTCTGGGAGCTCTTTTCTCGACAGGTTTTGACTGGAAAGCTGTAATACTGGTTCTTGTAAATATGTTTGTAGTGGGACTCATATATTATCCTTTTTTTAAAATTATGGAAAATAAAGCTTTAGAGAATGAGAAGAAACGTGATGCGTGACGCGAGGATACTAATCGTTCTAATAATTTGCCAGAGTTATTTTTCGGTCAGTCCTTAATGCATGATGCGTGACGGTTCAAACTGATTATGACTCACTGGTGCGGAGGTTTAAATGATGGATATTAACGAAGAACAGCAGATTTTTCAGATAATACTGCACAGCGGTAATTCGCGTGCTGAAAGCTACACTTCTCTCAGGGAAGGAAGAAAGGGAAATCTGGATGAGTCCGGAAAAGCTATGGAAAAATCCCGGGACGAGCTGGATAAAGCACACAGCATACACAGGGATATCTTAAGCGATCCAGATAAAGTGACTTCATGTCCGTCTCTTCTTCTGGTTCACGCCCAGGATCATCTCATGACGTCTATGGCAGAACAGGCTCTTATAAAAGAAATGAATGAACAAATGGAATTAATCAGAAAAATGTCTGAAAGAATTAAAACACTGGAAGATTTTATAGAAAAGAAAAAATGATGGTTGTTATTTAGTGAGAAGTGAAAAGTGAGAAGTGAGTAGGGGCGAACCCCTGTGTTCGCCCGGTACCCGGTGAAACCACGCATTACGCATCACGCATTACGCATTACGCATCACGCATCACGCATCACGATTTAAATAAGGAAGTTTTAAAATGTCAAAAAAAATAAAAGTATCTGTAATAGGTGCCGGCAGCACTTATACGCCTGAACTGGTAGACAGTTTTATAAAAAATTACAGTGAAGTTGCTCTTGAGGAATTATATCTTATGGATATAGACTCTGATAAATTATCTGTTATAGAGAAGCTTGTGAGCAGAATGGTTTATGCCTGTGATGTTCCTGTAAAGATAAAATCCGGAACAGAACTTCCTGAAGCTCTTAAAGGAGCAGATTTTGTAATACTGCAGATAAGAGTGGAAGGTCTTGATGCCAGATACAGGGACGAAACCGTTCCTCTTGAATTTGGCTGTATCGGCCAGGAAACTACAGGCGCGGGAGGATTTGCCTGTGCACTGAGAACAATTCCTGCCATACTTCATATATGCAAAACTGCCGAACAATACTGTCCTGATGCATGGGTAATAAATTTCACCAATCCTTCCGGTATCATTACGGAAGCTATAAGTAAGCATACGTCAATGAAAGTAATAGGACTCTGTAATGTCCCTATGTTTATAAAAAGGAAAATAGCAGAATCTTTCAATGTTTCAGATGAAACGGTAGATTTTGACTATGTGGGACTCAACCATCTTTCATGGTTTACAGACATAAGGATAGACGGTAAAACTGTGCTGAAAAACCTTATAGAAGAAGGTATAAAGATAAAACTTGCCAATATGTCTGATTTCCCTGTTGATGATTACCTTGTAAAAACAACAGGCTTTCTTCCGTCTCCTTATTTGAAATATTATTATCATCATGACAGTATATTGAAGGAACAGTTGAAAGCTGACCAGACACGGGCCGAGAAGGTTATGGAAATAGAAAAAAATCTTCTTGAACTTTATAAGAATCCGGCCCTTACGGAAAAACCGAAAGAACTGGAAGAAAGAGGAGGTGCATGCTATTCCAGAGCTGCTTTTTCGATAATATCGTCAATAATAAATAATAAAGGGGAGAAGCATGTAATCAATATACCCAATTCCGGTATATATACGGATTTACCTTCAGATGCCATTATAGAAACACCTGTAAAATTATACTCTTCCGGTTATGAATTACTGCCAGAAAGACATATGTTGCCTCTTCCTTTAAGAGGTCTTATAGAGAGTGTAAAATCCTATGAAAGTCTTACAGTGGAAGCATCGGTAATATCATCATACAGACATGCTTTAATGGCTTTGATGGCTCATCCTCTTATAGGTCAGTATGAGAAAGCCAGACCCCTTCTTGATGCTATATTGAAACGGAATAATATATCAGTGAGGGGTGAATAGTGAATGGTGAGGAGTTTATAGTTGAGATTCTGATTTTAAACTCTCAACCCTCAACCTTCAACGTTTAAACTTATGTACCCTGTTACGCATCACGCATTACGAACCGCCTGTCACGCGTTACGCGTTATGCGTCACGATTTATTAAAGGAGGTTATTTATTATGAAAGAGGAAAAAGATGAAAAAGAAAAGAAGGTAGAAGAAGAACATAAAGAAAAAGAGAAAGTGGATATTAAACCTTCCAAACCGCCTGTAAAGCTGGATTTAATAGGTTTTGGCAGTTTTGATGTGCCATTATAAGATTTTAATAAATTACTTACACCGTTAAGAAGGAAGTTGACTCTTAATAAAGAATTCTTAACTGTGCGGTTATAATGAGTATTAATTGCTAAATAATCTGCCTTCAGACAGAGTATTAAGAGCCTCACCACTGGAAGGTATTTGATGATTTTTCAGATAGGTTCTAAATATAGTTAAAAATTTTTAAAGAGGTGAATATTTTGAATAGTAGAAGGGTTGTTGTAACCGGTATTGGACCAATATGTTGTAATGGTATAGGGAAGGACATATACTGGAATAGCTTGATAGAAGGAAAGACAGGGATAGATCGTATATCTTCATTTGATCCTTCACCTTTTGCCAGTCAGGTTGCAGGAGAAGTTAAAAATTTTGTTGCCCATGATTTTATAGATAAAAAAGAAGCAAAGAGAATGGATAGATTTACCCAGTTTGCTGTCGCTGCTACTCAGTTGGCCATGGATGATTCTCATCTTACCATTACAGATGAAATGAGTGAAAGGGTTGGCGTCCTTGTTGGCAGTGGTATCGGAGGCCTGAGCACACTGGAACAGCAATGTGATGTTCTGAGTAAAAAAGGACCTGATAAGGTGAGTCCATTTTTTATTCCTATGCTTATAGCGAATATGGCATCAGGTCAGATCTCTATTCGTTATAAGGCTAAAGGTCCGAATTTTTGTATAGTTACAGCCTGCGCTACAGGAGCTCATTGTATTGGAGAAAGCTATAATATTATCAGGAGAGGCCTTGCAGATGTAATGATTGCCGGCGGCTCAGATGCAGCTATAACCCCTATGAGTGTAGCAGGTTTCGGTAATATGAAAGCTCTTACCAGAAGGAATGATGAACCTGCAAAAGCCTGCAGGCCTTTTGATAAGGAGAGAGACGGATTTGTTATAGCAGAAGGTGCATGTGTATTGATTCTTGAAGATCTTGACTTTGCCAGAGCAAGGGGAGCAAAGATATACGGTGAAATTATAGGTTTTGGTATGTCTGCCGATGCCTATCATATTACTGCTCCCGACCCTGAAGGTGATGGCGCCCAGAGGAGCATGATAAATGCCATAAAGGGTGCAGGCCTTACACCTGAGCGGATTGATTATATAAATGCTCATGGAACGTCAACTCCTTTTAATGATCGTATAGAAACCCATGCCCTGAAGAAAGTCTTCGGAGACCATGCCGGTAAACTTGCTATAAGTTCAAATAAGTCAATGATAGGTCATACACTCGGAGCAGCAGGAGCACTGGAGTTCGCCTCTACTTTACTTACTGTTCAGAATGACATAATACCTCCTACCATAAATTATGAAGTACCCGATCCTGATTGTGAACTGGATTATGTCCCGAATAAAGCAAGAAAGAAAACTGTAAATATTGCTCTGTCCAATTCTTTTGGTTTCGGAGGAACCAATGCTGTACTTGTAGCCAGTAAGTATAATGAAAAAGCGTGATAAAAAAATTGAGCAACTTGAAAATAAACTCTGCTATAAGTTTAAAGACAGATCCATACTGGAAACTGCCCTGACCCATGAATCCTTTGTTCATGAATTCAAAGGAAAAAACGGGAATAAAGTGGGCCATTATGAACAGCTTGAATTTTTAGGTGATTCAGTTCTGGGACTGTCTATATGCCATATTCTCTTTAAAGAATTTCCTGAAAAAAGGGAAGGATGGCTTGCAAAAACGAAAGCTCTCGTAGTAAGTAAAGATGTGCTGGAGAAAAAAGCCGTAGAAATGGAACTCGGTTCTTTTCTTAATCTCGGTAAAGGTGAATTAAAAAGCGGAGGTAAAACAAGACCATCCATTCTTGTTGATTCCTTTGAAGCGTTGATAGGTGCTCTGTTTTTAGACGGAGGCTACGAAGTGTGCAGAGATTTTATAGAAAAACAATTCTCTGAAGAAGTTGACCTTGTTATGAAAGAAGAACTTGTAGACTTTAAAACCCTTCTTCAGGAAATAAGCCAGAGCCGTTATCACTGTCTCCCCTTTTATAAAGTAACAGAGGAACTGGGGCCTGAACATGAGAAAACTTTTCAAATAACTGTTCATGTGAATAATACTCTTATGGGAAAGGGCCTTGGAAAAACTAAAAAAGAGGCCGGTCAGCTGGCGGCACAGGAAGCGATTAAAAAACTTAAGGCTACATGCGAAGGACAATGATTAAGAGGATATTTGTTCTGCTATTTTGCATTTTATTTATTACTTCTATTTTCCCATGTCCGGCTCAGAGTAAAAAAAAATCCAGGGTTAACTGTAAAGAAAATACGCGGAATAAACTGACAGATACAAAAAAAGGTCAGAAAAATAGTTCTGAAGAAGAAAAAGATAATAGCGTATTTATTCCTTCCCGGCCGTTTTTAGATCTTATCATTGTTGGCCTTGCAGAGGGGAGTGTCACAGGTTTTTCAAAAACAGGAACCATGGCGGAAGAACATGGATTTAAGGACGGACCTGACAGCAGGGGAAGAATATCACTTTATGTAAGAGGAAAAGTGGCAGGAAAATATGGCATAACTGTAAATTATGATTCGGAAGATAATGGTGACAGACTCTTCGATAATCTTGACCCTGATAAGCTCTATCCTCTGTATGGCGACGGAAGTAATTATTACAAAGACGGTCAATCGAAAAATAAAGTTTATGTTAAAGTAGATATAGATAAATCCTATTTGATGTACGGAAATTTTTCCACAGGTTTTACCGGTACAGAATTTTCTTCCTACAACAGAACCGTTCCCGGCGTGAAAGGTCATTATGAGAATTCCGCTATGAGTCTTACACTTCTTGGTTCTTCCGCAAATCAGATCGCAAAAGAAGATGAAATTAAAGGTAATGGACTTTCAGGTGTTTTTTCTCTCACCGGTAAGGATATTCTGGAAGGAAGCGAACGTATCAGGATAGAAACCAGGGATAGAGATATTCCAGATTTGATTATAAATTCCCAGGTAAAAATGAGAAACAGAGATTATACGATAGATTATGACAGGAGAACAGTTATATTCAAAGAACCTGTTCCCTCTGTAGATGAAGCAGGTAATCCGGTTTATATAATAGCCGGTTATGAATGTAATGACAGAGAAGAAGTTGTCACAAAACTCGGAGCCAGAGGTGATATAAACTTTACTCCTTCTTTATCAGGAGGCTTTACCTATATAAATGAAAATTCCAGAGATAATTTCGAAGTTATGGGTTTTCACAGCAACCTTAAAGTAAAAGACAG
>JBEHWO010000264.1:0-9722 GCA_040217695.1 Vulcanimicrobiota bacterium
TCTATCCTCTTAACCGGGATGCCATATCGGGAAAACAGTTTAAAGTAAAGATTACCTTAGACGGTAAGCCGGAATATCAGTATATTATGATAGAAGACTATATACCGGCAGGATGTGAAATAGTGGGAGAAGCAGATGACAGTAAATGGCTGAAAGGATACTATGCAAGAAGGGAAAACAGAGACAACAGAGTCGTATTTTTCTTAAATGATCTTAAGGGCGGCCATGCAGAAATTGTATATACCCTGAGGGCTGAAACACCGGGTATATACCATGCATTGCCTGCCCGTGCGGAAATGATGTATAATCCACATGTAAAGGGAAATTCCGATGAGAGGGTGCTCGTTGTAAAGGATAAATAAAATCGTGACGCGTGACGCGTGAAAGAGATCTTTCACCTATTATGGATGAATTAAAACCGGGGTATAAATTTAAACATGCCCCCTATAAAATTATAGAGAAAGTGGGCCAGGGGGGCCAGTGTATTGTATACAGGGGGAAACTCGGCAGAGAAGAATATGCCGTTAAACAGCTTATTCTTTCACCTGAATATGATTCTTTTCAGGAACAATATATAACCATGTTTAAAAGAGAATATGAACTTCTCTCTGTCCTTGCCCATCCTCTTTTACCGAAAGCATATAACTGTTTCCGGGAAGACGGAAAATATTTTATAGTCGTAGAGTTCATATCGGGGAAAAATCTTCTGCAGATTATGGAAGAAAGAAAAAAACCACTTCCTGAAGACACCGCAGTGGAACTGGCATGCCTCATAAGTGAACTTCTTGTATACCTTACTTCAAGACAGAAACCTGTAATACTGAGAGATATAAAGCCTGCCAATATAATAATTACGGAAGAAGGACACGTTAAATTTATCGATCTCACCATAGCAAGAAACTATTCTCCCGAGAAGAAAGATACGATGAAACTCGGCTCTCCCGGCTATGCACCGCCCGAACAGTACAGAGGAGAAAGTTCCGTTAAATCGGATGTATATTCTCTGGGTGTCACTTTACATGAACTGCTCACACTTCATGACCCGTCTCTTAATATTCACAGCCTTCCTCCCGTAAAGAGTTTAAACGGTTCCGTAAGTGATGAACTCTGTAATATAATACAGATGGCTACGGAATTGAAACCGGAAAAGAGATTGAGTCCCGAAGAACTGAGTAAACAATTAAAAAAGAGGTATAATCAGGATTCTTCAATAAAGTTCGTATCACCACTCACGAAATTAAGTAATGAGATTTACGGACAGAAAGGCAAAAAACTGCCTCTTCTGACACAGGTCATATCCCGTCAGACTGAAAAGAAAATAAAAATACCTTCAGAGAAGAAACACCCTGAAAAACATCGGCGAAAAAAAGAACATGTCGTATTTTATGCAAGATATGATCCAACTGATTATATTACACCTCTACAATTATCAATCTTTTTTCTCTGTATAATCTGTTTTTTTCTGTTAATATCCGGCGCCAGAGGAATTATACTCTGTCTCGTACCGTTATTAACCCTGGCAATTTCATTCTGTTTTATTACAGTAAAGACTGATAAAAATATCGAGTATATAATCGGAGACATGGAATTTATGGAAATGAAGAATTTTTCTGTTATAAACAGAATTCCATGGGATAGCATTACATCTTTTGGATACAGAATTTCCGATAATAAATATATAGTGGAAAGTATGGTAGAAGGTAACGGGAAACGTATAATATTCGGAAAGAATGTCGAAAACTGGGAAAAATTAAAAAATATCATAGAACAGAGGTCATCTCTTCCCTGTATGAGTATTGAAGATAAAAATATTTATGCCGGAGAAAATTAATCGAAAAGCAGAATTTCAGAAATTCATTATCCTGCAGAGGCACACAGCCCGTGCGCCCCTGCAGGATAGTAAAAATTAATTTTTTTGAATAAAAATCGGCTGGCTCCATGCCATTTTGCCGTCAGGGTAACTGCAGGCTCTGACCCTTACATACATTTCGTCACCTGTGATAGTATATCGTGACTCATTTACATTGCCATCATTTTTAAGTATCTCCCCGTTTTTACCTTTAAAGTCGAAAATACTTGAGTTGCTGCTTTTTGCTATGATAGTATCCCCTTCTACTGTTATTTCTATGTCATGTCCCGTAGATGCATAGAAATTACCATTTCTCAGGGACTTTAATACATCTTCTTTACCGGAGCTATTTGCTTTTACCATAACATATCCCCTGTTGAATCCTTTACCTTTTACATTATGACAGTCATCTGTGGCAAGAGCGAAAATTTTCCTGCCGTTGCTCAGAAGGAAATCCCACTGATCTTCCACTGAATAACCTATACCGCTGTTAAAAACCTCTATGAAATTAAAATTATTATAAGAATTTACTTCTTTTGAACACATGATATAACGTTTACGCCATTCAGGGTGGGCGATAAATATCATGCTCTTATCGTTGAAGTGAAAATCCAGACATTCCTGAATATCTTTCCCTTCGTATCTTTTTTCCACATTGATGGCCACAAGGTGTCTTTTCAGTGTTTCTTCCACACCCGGTATAAAGGTTATACCTTCTACCAGAGGATCGGAGGTTATAAAATTATGGTCGGTAATGGCAATGAAATTATATCCCGCTTCCTTATAGGCTTCGACTACTTCTTCAGGATCATTTTTACCGTCACTGTTATCTGTATGACAGTGAAGCTGTCCTTTATACCATCCGGTTCCTCCTCCGTCATAGGGGCTTATAACGGTAAAATTTCCCGCATATGCAGAGGATATTAAAAGTAAAAGTATCAGTGTTATAAGCGATAGTTTTGTAATATTCATCATATAAAGTTCCTTTCTTTAAGTCGTAAGTAGTGAAAAGTGAAAAGTGAAAAGTGAGCAGGGTTACCCTGCGCATCACGCATCATGCATTACGTAAATTACCCTTTACGCGTCACGCGTTACGCGTCACGCGTTACGTAAATCACACATCACGTCCATATTTCTCATAATAAAGCTTCGCCTGATGGACAAAGGCCTCCAATCGCGTAACAGTATTTGTCTCTTTAAATCCGTCATAGGGAGTTGCCAGAAAAGGCAGGTTATTATATCGTGAGAGAATTCTCTTGAATATGGGAACAGTCATATTGCTTAACATACAGTTAAGAACTATAAGATAATTTATACCTGCTATTCCCCTGTCTGCCAGATCTATTGCTCTCGCAAGATATGTCGTGGATACAGGGTCCAGATCGGGATTTATAAAAGAACTGATGTCACGAACCATCTTTTCCGTGGGAAGAAGCCTTATATAATCAGTGTCCTTATCCAGTTCTTTTTCTATCCTTTTTGCCCATGATAAAAGCCAGTTTTTCTTTATTTTATTGTAATAATAACCTGCCATGTTACCCTTATTTTTCATTTCCTCTTCATAATACCGCTCGGAGAAGAAAGACATGAAATTGACCAGTGTAAAAAGTCCGTTACTGCACACTTCAACACCCATAGACTCAAATTTTCTGAATAAATCCTGATTGGCCCATGTGCTTAAAACAGTAAAAAATTCTCCGAAAACTCCTATCTTCGGTCTTTTTATACTCATGTCAGCAGGAACCGATTTTATCAGTTTAATACCTTTTTTCAAAGCTTCTATTATTTTATCATCATATATATAATTAAGAGAGGCGAAATGTTTAAGTGCATCGGAAAGAATATCAATAGCCCTGAGATAGGCTTCATCTGTTTTCCCTTTTTCCAGTTCATAGGGCCTCCTTGAGAGGAGATAATTCTCAAGAACGCCTGCACATAACCAGCCTTTCCATATGGCCTGAGTAAAATTAAGGCCGAACATGCCGGAAAGTTCTTCGTAACGCCCTGACATAAGGGGATTGACTATTAATACATCGGTAAAACCCAGATTATTTAAAGCTATTTTATAAGAAAGTCCGTACTGACTGTAACGACAGCAGCCGTCATAGGACATAAGGAGAATGGCGGTTTTATGAGGATTAAAACCAGGCTCTTCCGTAAGTTTCACAATATCTCCCGTCGTAACAATAAAAGGATGACACTCGAGACCTGAAGCATATTTCCTTCCCAGTTCTTCTGTCCTGTCATCCTGGGGAGGAAGGGATTTTGTCTTTATACCTGCAATACTGAAGGCACTCTCCATAATTTTATTCATTCCAGGAGCCACATAGTGAAAATAAAGGGTTCTGTCTTTAAGAAGACTCATAATTTTAGGGTCCGGTATAAAAGGATTGTAAATCTGAAGATCCCTCTTTATTATGATATTATAATCCCGGAACTTCAGGGGCTCTGTTTTATGATTGACCTTAATAGTATCAAGGAAGGCTTCGATCCTGGTGATTACGCCTGCATCTGCAGTGTGTTCATCTACTTCCAGAACCATAAAGGGGTGTCCCCTGAGGAGTTCATCCAGATACTTCATGGCAAAAGAATCTGGGCCGCAGCCGAAATTGGTAAGCATTATGACAGGGATATTATGTTTTCTGGCAATCAGAGCAGCCCTCATCAGGTCATGACTGTTTTTCCATACTACATTTTCAAAAGCTCTGTCCAACTTCACTTCCGAAAGAGGAAGAAAATCATAAGGTATGGCAGTAACACCGGATTTTCTCAATTTTTTCCCTGTATGCATATTCTGACCCTCATCGAACAGATGATGGGCCTTCCCCAGTAATATAACGGTTCTGCCGTCTTCTTTATCTAAAAAATCTTTTCCTCTTTCTACAAGCTTATTCTGAAATTCTTTCAGCGCTTTTTCTGCCAGGTTTATGGCATGTTCCGTTTTATACTGACTTTTACCGAGTTTTCTTCCCAGACTCAAAAGCTCTTCCTTCCAGCCGGGGCCGGAAAAATATAATATGGGAGTAATAAACTCGACACCATAATGTTCAAAAGCTGCCTGTAACATATAGGGAAGTCCCTGTATGTAAGGACAGTTGTAGGTTCTCGGCATATCTTCTGCTGTCCTGAACAGTTCTGCAATACTGGGGAAAAAGATCTTCTTTATTCCTTTATTGAGGAGATTTTCTATATGTCCGTAAGCTACCTTTACAGGGAAACATGTTTCACTCTGCGTTCTTTTCAATCCGTTATAGACAAGTTCACCGGACGTTTCGCCTGAAAGGATTATTTTATAACCGAGTTCCGTAAAAAAGGCTTTCCAGAAGGGATAATCTTCGAAAAAGAAAATACTTCTGGGAATACCTATGACGGGAGAATTTATATGGGAATCGTGACGCGTAACGCGTGACGCGTGACGCGTGAGAGGGGGCTCATTATCTCCTGTGCCTGCATGGTCATGATAGTTTTCAGCTAAATCCTCTTCTTCTCCTGTCAACAAAATTTTTCTTTCTTCAATGAGATCAGGTGTGTTATCATATAATTCTTTCTGTTCTTTACGGTCAAATCTGCCGCAGATGCTTCCCGAAGAACCTTTTTCTTCACCGTTTATATAAATTTTTCTTATGTGGCAGACATTTGCACAGAGATGGCATGTAAAGGATTTTATGGATATATTACGGTTCCGAAGGTCGAAGCCTGGAAAGGACGTTTTCTCTACAGGTGCCTCCTGTGCGGCAAGGGCAGCACCTATGGCACCTGTCACGTCATGATGGACATGAACATTTATCTTTTTTCCCGTAATATTTTCCATGGCAGCCACTACGGCACTGTTTCCTGCAACACCGCCCTGAAAATAAATATTCTCACCTGTTTTCCTGTTATCCACCACTTTTTCTATATAATTGTTTACAATCGCATAGGCAAGACCTGCTACAAGATTTTCCTTTTCAAGGCCTGACTGCTGATGATGTATTAAATCACTTTCCATAAAAACAGTACATCTTGTTCCCAGGTCTCCGGGAGTTTTCCCATTGAAAGCAAGACGGCTGAAATCATTTTTTATATCTATATTCAATCTGGCAGCCTGTTCTTCCAGAAAGGATCCTGTTCCTGCGGCACAGACCTTGTTCATTTCAAAATCCACTACTACTCCATGGTCAAACCTTATATATTTCGCATCCTGTCCTCCTATTTCAAAAAGTGTATCTATGGAAGGATCAAAATGAAGAGCCCCTTTTGCCTGTGCAGTAATTTCATTTATAACGGTATCTGCTCCCACAAGATAACCTATGAAATAACGTCCGCTTCCTGTGACTCCAACACCTTTTACTCTTACGGAAGACTCAAATTCTTTTCCCAGCTCAAGAAGACAGTGTTTTACTGTTTCCACAGGTTTCCCGGAGGTAAAGAGATATTTTTTCCCGACAACATGGCCTGACATGTCAAGGAGAACAAGGTTGGCACTTACAGCACCCACATCTATACCGAGAAAAACATCTGTTGTTTTTGAAAGACAGGGAGAAGAATTCGTATAATTATTTACTGATTCTCTGACAGCAAGACCTGGCAAATAACTTCTGTGATTTCTGCTTATTTTAATTTCTTTTTCCAGAACAGTGATACATTCTTTCAGGGCAAACTTTTTAGAAGAAGATTCTTTTCTGGCAAAAAGGGAAGCACCGTAGGCTCCCATAAGGAGATAATGCTGTGGTATCAGGAGATCCCCTTCTGGAAGGTTGAGAAGTGTTTCAAAAGCTTTTCTGACTCCTCTGTTCGCAGCGACACCGCCCTGAAACTGTACCGGTTTCGGCAGGTCTCTTCCTTTGCCGAGATTGGCAAGAAACCCTCTCGCAAGGGCAAAACACAGTCCTGCCACTATATCTTCCACAGGGACTCCTTCCTGCTGCAGATGGATCATATCGCTTTTCGCAAATACACTGCACCTTCCTGCTACAGGAGCCGGATTTACTGATTTGAGAGCAATTGAACCGAGTTCGTCTACAGGAAGGCCAAGCCTTTTTGCCTGCTGATCAAGGAAAGAACCTGTGCCTGCGGCACACACGTCATTCATGCAGTTATCGCTTATAATTACCTTACCGGTTCTCTCATCTCTGTTAAGGAGGATTAATTTAGAATCCTGCCCTCCTATTTCTATGATTGTTCTTATGTCGGGATTAAGATAAGAGGCACCTTCGGCATGAGCAATTATTTCATTTACGGCATTACAGGAAAAAAGTTCACTTAATATATTCCTTCCGCTTCCAGTAATAAATATATTATCCAGAAGCTCGTATGTTGAAGAAAGATCATGTAAAACCTTGAGAAGAGTATGAAGAGGCTGCCCCTTTGTTCTTACATAGATACCTTCCTGTAATCTGGCATTACTATCGATTATAACAAGATTAAGACTTATAGAGCCCAGGTCTATACCGGCATATATGGAATTTGACATAAATTATCTATTCTGGAACGCACACCAGGCAGAGGTAAAACCGGCACTGCCAAAACCTATAAGGACATTGCTGCCTTTCCTTAAAGTCCCGTCATCAATGGCAAGCCCCATTGCAAGAGGAACTGAAGCAGATACGGTGTTGCCACATCTTGAATGAATATTATAGGCTTTATTTATATCCAGTTTACTGAGTTTTATAACCTTTTCAGTCATAGGATCACTTGCGGCATGACTGAATATGATATCATAATTAAATGTTCTGAGATACTCGTCTTCAAGAAAATGTCTGCAGATCTTCGGCAGAGCAACCTTGAATAATTTTTCTCCGTAAGAATAGAACCTGAGAGGTTCTAATTCGGTAAGTTCTCCTGTAGTGTATTGCTTCAGATTGGGAAGAGGAATTTTACAGAGATTATGTTTTTCTCCCCATGTCTTGAAGGTAAAATAAAAATCATTCTCAGGACAGGCGGTGAATATTGTAGCTGTCGCAGCTTCTCCTATGGTAACACCGGGGAAAAGATAATCTATTTCCTGATAATTTTTGAATTCAGTGGTTGTATATTCATAGGTATTGAACTCACAGTTCATAATCATAATATTCTTATAGGTGCCGCTTTTCGTATAAAGGTATGCCATCTGAAGAGCTCTCATCCAGCTTGCACATGCATCCAGAATATCAAATCCCGTAGCTTTTTTTAATTTCAAAGAATCAAGAAATACATTGGATGTCGCAGGCTCAATCCAGCCGCGGCCAACTCCTACATAAAGAAGGAGATCTATATCCTTGGGAGACATATTTGCCTTTTCAAGTGCTTCTTTTCCTGCTTTTATACCGAACTGGAGGGAAGTCTCTCCTTCGGCTCTCTGATATCTTACATCAGAGCCTGATTTTTTAAAGAGATCTTCTATCTTCAGTTTTAATTTCTTCAGATCTCCCTGGGACATATATTTACTGCTCTTTAATTCTACATCTCTTAAAATATCCTCATTTGTTACTTTTTTAGTGGGAAGAGCATACCCTATAGACTTTATCTTCATTATCTATTAACTCCTTAATTTGTAGGGATAATTTAATCTATAAAAAATGAATACCTTAAAAAAGGCATTACAGTCAGGTTCACAACTTATTGATATCGTGACGCGTGACGCGTGACGCGTGACGCGAGGATTACTTATTCATTGTTATGACATTGTTATGACACACATTTTAAATATTCTCTAAAAAATTACTAAAACCTTCCATGAAAGTTCAGAAAAAATAAATTTATAAAGAAATCATATATCATGTGCAGGCATGACCTTTTTGTTCCCGTTACGCGTTACCCGTAACGACTACACTTCTCTGAGTTCAACACTGCACTTGGGACAACTTATAGAGGTTACTCCGTCTCCTATAAGTACTGTCATGGCACAGTTATTACATATTATCCTGTTACATTGAGGACACATACCGAATCTCATTACTTCTACCTTACCGAGTAAATCTGTAGAAGCCTTCCTGGAAATCATCTTGCCGCATTTACCACATATAAAGGTTTCATCTTCTCTGGGAGTCTTTCTGACATTATGAAACATTTTAATGGTAGAGGTAAAAAAGGTGGAAACTCTGTCTATAATACTGCCGCTGAAGATATAATGTGGCTTCAGACTACGTTTTTTCTTTTTATGTATCATTTTAACGGCAGACAGAGCAATTTCTTTCAGCTGCTCATCTTCATCATCAGTGAAAGTCTCTATAGCCTCAAGTGCTTCAGTTGCCCTCATATACCCGAGAGCCTGAATAGAAAGCTTTCTAATTCTTTTATCATAATTTGAAAGCTGTTCCTGAAAATATTTTATACCACTATCACCTGTCTTATTCAAAATTCTGATTACTGTATCCTGAAATTTTATATCTTCCTTATTTTCTTCCAGGGTGAACATTAAAGGAAGTAATACATCGCTACCCATTTCGGCAAGCTTTTCTTCCGATATGTCTCTGGAAAAATCTTTATTTTTTCGTAAAATACCGACCATTAATTCAAACGCATCGGTTCCGCCTGTTTTGCTTATGGAAGTTATGATAATTTCTTTAGATTTATTATCACAGTTCTGAAGTATTTTATTGAAAGGACGAAGGGCTCTTTTATCTTTTATTTCTCCCAGAGCTTTAGCAGCTGCTCTTACAACCTCTATTTTAGAATCGTCAAGAGCAATAAGTAAATCTTCCACTGCAGCCAGATTTTTAATACGACCGAGATAATCTGCCGAAGAAACTCTCACCTGCCAGTTACTATCTTTTAATCCCTTTAAAAATGGTTCTATTCCGACAACCAGCAGTTTCTCAATCTCTTCAGAAGCCATATTCTGAACATCCCAGCTTCTATCATTCAAAGCTTTCAGGAGTATGGTTACAGCCTGAATATTACCAATTCTTCCGAG
>JBEHWO010000265.1:0-9706 GCA_040217695.1 Vulcanimicrobiota bacterium
CTGTTAAATCACTTGAATAATTCTTTCTTCCCATTTTAAAATCCCTCATTTTTCTTCCTAACTTTATCTTATTTAAGAATTATTTACTAATTATTCAATTTATCCTCTTTATTTTAAAATTATTTTCCGACACGCTCTTAGTTACACGATCAGGTTTTGCCTCATAATAAGCAGAAAGACCTGCAACTGCAATCGAAGATTGGTCCGAACCGTCTCCTATAAGCCAGGCAGGCATGGAATGACCGTCTACATTTTTATATTCACCATAATTTTTCAAAGGTGAATCAGGGTTTGAAGGAATAAGATTGGTCAGAGACTTTTGTATATGCTTATCAAGCTTCCGGGCATAAGACGGATCTATATCTTTAAACAAACAGTAACCTTCACACATACCCCAGAGTCCTTCGACTGCCCAGTGTCCGAAAGATTTTTTGCTTGTATGTCCATCTTTATTTATAGATCCGTCAGGGAAAACAAAATTATAGAACTGTCCGTCTTCAGCCTGCATATACATTACAAAATCAAGAGCTTCTTTAGCCATTTTTAAACTCTCAGGGTCATTATTATATTTATAATGTTTTATGTATGTTATAGCTGCCCTGGCTACGTCATCAACACAGGCCAGTCCTTCATCTTCATCACCAATGTGTGTGTAAGGAGATTTACGATCTCCCGGTACAGAAGGATCTGCATAGATAGCCCAGATATTTATTTTTTTCCCTTCCGGAGTCGTAAGGGTTTCTTTAAGGTCATTAAGATGTTTTAAATTTACAAACAGGTCATATACAGATGAAGATTTCGCGAAGGAATCTTCATCTGTATTTTTTTCTTCCCCGGTTACTTTATAAATTTTGCCATCTGCCAGGTTCCTTTTATTCATTTCTGCAAAAATTTTCTGCATCAGAAGATAACCAAATATTAATAATAAACAGACAAAAATTATTTTGACCTTATACATAAAGAAATCCTCATATCAATGAGTGTTATCTACTGCCTGACTCTGAAATAGACGGTGATAGGTTAATTAATTTCTACTCCATTGTTATTATTTTATAAGTCTGGGATTACCCCATACAGCCCAATCCCATCCACCGCCATCTCCTCCCTCTGTTACAACAAGGTCTATCTGTGAAACTCCGCTTACCGGTATAGAAATATTTTTTGTATCATTCCAGTACATAATACCACTATCAAATTTCTTAACGCCATCCAGAAAAACCTGAAAAACTACGCTCCCTTTTTTACCTGCAGGATTATTCGTTATTCCGCGAGCAGGATTCCCGGAATCCCATAGCCCTACATAACTTTCAAAAGTAGCATATTTGTCTTTTAATAAATAGGTTATTCTGGCAGGTGCATGGGTATATAAACCTTTCTTGTACTCAATTCCCCCCAGCTTAATAGGATATTTTCCTATAAAAATATCTTCTTCAAGTGTAAACCTTCCGCTACATATATTCCATGTGACCGGAGAAGAAGGAGTCAAATCACTCAGGTAAACTATACCGGCTATAGAGACAGACTCTGAACCTTTTTTAGTCTCATATACCAGTTCACGATGAAGTCCCTGCATGGAAGTATCATAAGCAATACATGTTGAATAACCCGGTATTGATACATCTTTATCGATTTGAGGAGTATATCCCTTTTTCCATACTATTACATCATATGTGCCGGCCGGAAGATTTGCAACATAATTACCTTTACTGTCAGTAAGAACTTTTTCCAGGACAATCTCTCCTTTTACAATATCGGTTCCTGAAGGTTTACAGTCCAGCCATATATCCTGACCGATTATAACAAGTGCATTTTCCAGTGAATATTCTTTCCCTTTTTTCCATTCAATTATTTTATTGCCCTGGGCTCTGGCAATTGGGGTTAAGTATACAAATAAAACAAAAATAATAAGTATTTTTTTCAAAAACATTTAAAATTGTCCTCCTTTTTTTTACTTAATAAACAAGACCTTTACTCAAATAAATAGCCATAACAATACATGTATGCATAAAAGTGGAAAGGCCTATACCTTTTGTCTCAAGTGATGCTCTTCCGAAGATCCATCCTATAAAGGTATATATAATCAATATGCCTGTCTGAATGAGTAATCCTATAAAGAATCCTTTCGTATCACCTGACGAGAGGGCAACAGACAGGTAGATAAACTGTGAGTGGAAGAGGCCGAATAAAAGTGCCTGAAGGTAATTTGCATATTTTTCGTCCATAACTGATTTAAATCTGCTTAAAAATATGCCTCTGAACAAAAGTTCCTCTATGAATGAATTGTTCAGTGCTCCGAGAAACAGGGGGATAATCATATAAAGATTCTGTAATACGAGACCTCCTTTATGTCTCAGGAGGAAAGCCATGATGCTGAATATGAAAAAATAACCTGCCAGTTTCAGGGCTATATATTTCCATGGCACAGGTCTTTTAGGGTCAAGGAAACCGGATATATAATTTATATTACCTCCATACAGTGTGGAACCTTCTCTTTGAAAAGGGGTGCGGAAAAATACTATTAACATGAATATAAGGCCGATATATTGATGGGAACGATGAAGGAAATACATGTTTATATTATTAATCCAGTGGGAAGTCCATGTAGAACCGGGTGGTACAGGAATGGCAAAATGAATGAATTGATAGAATATTTCTATGAAAAAATATCCGGCACCACAGATCTGAAGGGTATATAAAACAGAGTTTACAGAGCTTTTTACAGGGAGAAACATAAAGATTAACATGAGTAAACATAAGAGAAACATAAAGATAATGCATAATTCCGGCGGAAAGAGCAGTCCGCTGTATAAGAGATTATTCATTGATATGATATCTATCAAAGATAATCGCCGTGACGGTATTTTTACACAGAGATAAATTATAACAGACACAGCCAGAGGTATAAGAGAAGTGAGAAAAATCTTTTTCTTTTCATTATTTTCATTCATAATTTTTTACAGAATTGTGTCAGAAACCCTCGCTAATTACAGGTCAGGTTATTGACCTTTTTCTTTCTCCATTTTCTTCAGTTCATTTTCAGAAAAATTTCTTATCTGTCTGAGTAATTCCCTTATAATCAGATTACTCTCTTTTTCAATCATTTCTCCCAGTTTTTTAGTAAAATTTCTGTACATTTCCGGCCCTTCTTTACCGAGTGCTCTGTCTTTACATGCTCCTGCAAGTTTATAGAAAGCATCCGCTCCGAGAGTGGTTTTGAGTTTCATTGTGTTTTTAGCTTCTTCCAGGGCCAGGTCAAAACGGTCCATATCTATGTATAAACTTACCAGATAGTAATGAGGATAAGGATTCTGCGGATCTATATACATTGCTTTAACAAATTTTTCTTTTCCTTCTTCCAGCCTTCCTCTGGATTGTAATAATCTGCCATATTCTATATAGGTATCAAATTTTGCTTCCGTAAGTTTTTTACCCCATGTCCTGTCTTCCGAACGTTCTTCCAGAGCTATGGCTTTATCGAATTTTGTCAGTGCTTTTATGAATTCGCCTTTTCCTCTGTACGCAATGGCGGTGTAATAATAAATCTCTATTGAATCAGGATATAATTCGTCGGCTGTTCTGAGTTTATCAATGGCGAGGCCGTATTGTTTCTGTGTTATATATATTTTTCCCAGCAATAAATAAGGGGCATAATGTTTCTGATTTATCTCCAGAGCTTTCTGTGCCTCTTCTGCAGCAAGGACTGCTTTCCCGCTCTTCAGATAATTTTCACCTTTTGATATGTGCCTCATCAGTCTTGCTTCCGGAGAAAAATATATGATAACACCTGCTACGATACAGAGAAAACATATTATTGTAAGAATTATAAATATTTTTTTACCCATATATATATTATATATCAAAAAGACCTTTCTATACAAGAAAATTATGACAATCTCTTTACATTTTATTAATTTGTCGTGAAATTATTATATATACATAATAAAATCGTTCCTCCCGCGTCACGGGTTACGATTTTAATCGGAACGGGGATTTTTATGACATACAGAGATATATATTCATCTTTTAATAATGATATAAAGATACTTGAATATAGAGCAAAGACAGATAAAAAAATAGAAGACCTTCTGCCTGTAGTGAAGACAAAACTGGGTTATTATGAAAAAGAAATGAGAGAAATGGACATACTGGAAAAAACAGAAGAAGGGCTTAACCGGTATATGACAACAGATTACCAGAGAATAATATCGGAACTCAGGAGAAAGGTAATATACAGGCTGAATGTGCTGGTAAAACTTGCATCTGAAATAGAAGCTATATTTACAGAAGCGGAAAACAAGAGTTCTTTTTAGTCGTCACGAGAGCAATCTGTACTGAGAATCGTAACGCGTAACGCGTGACGGGAGGAACACATTCTCATACTTAGGGGTTGTCAAGAAATAACTCAATCATATTTACGTCTATATCGTGACGCGTTACGCGTGACGCGTTACGCGAGGAGACCAGATTGTCCGGTGTCGTATTTACTGCTGGCAGCACTTTGTTGTGGCCGAACAGGTCATGGTCGTTACATGAGTAATATTTACTGCAAATTATTCTTCAGAAAACCAGCTATGTTTTTTTTGAATTCTTCTCTGTCGAAAAGTAAAGCATTCTTTCTGCACTCTTCAGGAGAGAAGGTCATGGATTCAAATTCTATGACACTGTTTTGAAGTGCTTCTTCAGTCTGTTCTTTAAAAAAGTGGCCTGTAATACCTTTTTTTACTGTTTCCATTGCTCCTCCTGCGAAGAAAGCTATGACAGGTCTTCCGCATGCCTGGGCTTCTACCGGGACAATACCGAAATCTTCATTTCCCGGAAATACAAGAGCCCTGCAGTGTTGATAATAATGTCTTATTTCCTCATCGGAACGCCATCCCAAAAATTTTATATTATCTTCTGCCATGAGTTTTAATTTATTCATTTCCGGCCCTTCTCCTATAATAATCAGTTCTTTTTTTAATCTGTTAAATGCTTTGACTGCCAGATCTATTCTTTTATATGGTACAAGGGCAGATAATGCAAGGTAATAATCACCATGTCTATTACCGGAAGGAACAAAAAAATTCGTATCTACAGGAGGGTATATTACCGCTGAATCACGGTTGTAATAAGTTTTTATTTTCTTCTGTATGTTTTTTGAATTTCCTATGAAATAATCTGCTCTCTTTGATGTCTTTATATCCCACTGTCTGAGTATTCCCATCATAAGGGAAAATATCCATTTTACAGGCTGCCATGTATCTTTAAAATAATCATCAAAGAGATCATAGGCATATCTTACAGGAGAATTACAGTAACAGACATGAACAGTGGGAGGAGATGTTATAATGGATTTTATCACGCAGTGACTCACGGTTATGACAAGATCGTAACCGGAAAAATTGAAACTTTCTACGGCAAAAGGCATAAGGGGAAGATAGAGTTTATATAATTTTTTGGCGAAAGGAAGCTTCTGTATAAAAGAAGTAAATACTTTTCTTTCTTTCAGCAGAGAAGAAAGGCGGTTCAGATCACATACGATTACATAAAAATCTGCGGAAGGAAAAAGTTCGAATAAACACTCTAAAACCTTTTCTCCGCCTCTCATGGAGAACATCCAGTCATGGGCAATTGCTATTTTCATGTGTTATGTTCCAATCTTAGAAGCGTGACGCGTTACGCGTGGTTCGTGATGCGTGATGCGTGATGCGTGATGCGTGATGCGTGATGCGTGATGCGTGTTTTCACCCGTACCGGGCGAACACAAGGGGGGTACCCCTACTCACTATTCACTATTCACTATTCACTATTCACTTTTTACTCTTCCAATCCCTCAGAATATACTTAAATTCATTACAGTACTGTTTGAATATAGAAAAATCCATATACTCATTAAGATATATATAAGAATCAGGATCGAAATCAAAAAAAAGTGTAAAACTTTTAACGACAGACCAGTCTTTCAGGTTATCTCTTACAAAACCTCCGGATTTTGCATATTCCCAGAGCGGTGTTCCGGGGAAAGGTCTTAACGGTGATATCTGGACAGAATGAAGTTTCCCTCTGTTATGTTCAAGAAAATTACAGATTTTACGAAGATCTTCTTCTTTTTCCCGGGGAAGTCCTATCATAAAGGAAAGACTCAGTTTTATTCCGTATTCATTACAGAGGTCAACTGCTCTCTGATGATATGAGAAGCCGTCATTTTTTGCAGATTCCATGGTCACACCTGACTGGGTGCCCAGAGAAATTTCCACTGTATTCAGTCTTTTTAATTCTTTTATCATCGGTTCATCTATAAATTCGGTTCTGCCATAGGCAAAAAAATCAAATTTACCTGTAAGCCCTTCTTCTGATATTTTATCTGATATGGCCTTTATTCTCAACCTGTCTGAAATAAAAAGATCATCAAAGAAAATTACATAGTTGTTTTTTAAAATATTACATGCTTCTTTAATTTCTTCCACTACATAACCGGGGGAATTGGTTCTGTATCCTTTCCATACTCCCGGCGTGGAACAGAAGAAACATTTAAATTTACAGCCTCTTGACGTTATAATGTGTGTTATTGAACCGGGAGAGATAAGATTTCTGTCAGGCATGGGGATTGTGTCCAGATTTTCTATACCACATCTCCGGCGGTTCACCGTTACAGTTCCATTTTCATTATGAAAACATATGCCGTCAATATTATAAAGAGCTTTAACAGGGAAAGAGCCGTTGTCTCTGTAAAGTCCCAGGAGTTCCAGAAAAGTGACTTCTCCTTCTCCTGTGACTCCTATGTCAAATTCCTCCGGTAATCCTGAAGGAATGGCAGAGATATGAGGCCCTCCCGTTATTACAGGGATATTGCTATTTGAACTTTTTATCTTTCCCGCAAGTTCTGTGGCGTAACTGAAACTTTCCGTTACAGAGGATATACCTATTATATCAGGGGTATTTTCACAGTGAAGGTCAATATTGTTTAAATTATCGCTGATAACAAAATCTACATGTCCGGGAAAGTATTTTTTTGTAAAGGATATTATATACAGAAAACCCAGAGGAGGACACATTCTTCTCATAAGACATTCCAGTCCCCCTCCTTTAGCAACAGGCGCATTGGCTGCTAAAAGAACTACTTTCAAGCCGAACACTCCTTAATATTAAATTATTTTGGTTCCTTTACATCCTCGGATCTGTCATCAGGATCATTGGATATACCAAAACAGGTCTTCATTTTACTCACCTTCCTTTCCTTTTCAATTATATCATAAATCTGTTTGAAATTCTACTTTTAATTAGTGAAAAGTGAATAGTGAAAAGTGAAAAGTAAGTAAAATCCAATTTTTTTCACTTTTCACTTTTCTCTCTCAATATTCTGCGATAAATTTCTTTTCCATTGTATGTAAAATCACCTGTCATTTTTTAACACAATCATATAAAGAAGGAAAAGCCATTAATTGGTGAGTCGTGAGTGGGAAACCACCCGTCACGCGTTACGCGTTACGCGTCACGATTCTCACTATATCCACTTCCTGAATCTAAAATTAATTAACATAATAATAGATATGAAAATCATAATACACCATATGCCGGGATATCCCCAGTGCCATTTGAGTTCAGGCATAAATTCGAAATTCATGCCGTAAATACCTGCCAGGAACGTAAGAGGGATAAATATTGTAGACATTATGGTGAGAACCTTCATTATTTCGTTCATTTTATTGCTGATACTTGAAAGATATATGTCCAGCATGCCAGAAACTATATCACGGAATGTTTCTATTGTGTCTATTACCTGAATTGTATGATCGTAAATATCTCTGAAATATATACCGGTAGAATCCTGAATAAGCGAGGAATCTCCTCTTACAAGGGTATTTATTACTTCTCTTAAAGACCATACGGACTTACGCAGGAATATAAGTTTTCTTTTTAATTTATGAATAATCTGAAGTGTTTCTTTTGTAGGATTGGCAATCAATTCATCTTCCAGATCTTCTATTTTATCTCCTATTTTTTCCAGTATGAAAAAATAGTTGTCAACTATTGCATCCATCAGACCATAGGCAAGATAATCGCTTCCCATTTTTCTTATCTTTCCTTTGTCAGTTCTTATTCTGTCTCTGAGAGGATCGAAAATATCTCCTTTTATACCTTCCTGAAAAGATATGACAAAATTTTTGCCCAGTACCAGGCTCATCTGTTCTATAACTATATCTTCAAGACTGTCATCATAGGTAATCATTTTTAATACTATATAAAGATAATCATGCAGATCTTCTATCTTTGGTCTCTGATCTGTATTGACAATATCTTCCAGTATAAGAGGATGGAACTGGAAGTAATCTCCGAGTTTCTGTATGGTATGTACATCCTGAAGGCCTTCTATATTAACCCATGTTATAGAAGGTTTATCTTTAAAAGGGAAGCAATCTTCAACTGTTTTTGTTTCTTTTTCGTTACAGGACAGCTCATCATAATCCATTATATTTATTTGTATTGCTTCGGCTTTTTTTTCTCCTATATAAACAAGAGAGCCGGGGGAGAGTCCGGCTTTTTTTGATCTTTTCTTTACCAGTCGCGCTCCCTTTCTTTTGTTTGACCGTGACACAGGCAAAACCTCCCTTATAATAATTAAAGATGAGCCCAAAGACTCATCTTTAATTATGTTATCCGAAAAGAATTGTCAGACAGATTAATATCTTCTTTTGCCGCCGCCGTAGCCGCCGCCTTCTCTTCTGCCGCCGCCGTAGCCGCCGCCGCCTTCTCTTCTGCCGCCGCCGCCTCTGCTGGTGTCTCTGTCTCTGGCTTCACTGACTTTAAGCTGTCTTCCGTCAAGCTCGTATCCGTTCAATTTATCGATTAATTCTTTTGCATCTTTTTCTTCTGCCATTTCTACAAAACCAAAACCTTTTGAACGTCCGCTTTCATGATCTTTTATTATATTTACTGTCTGAACAGAACCGTACTGTTCACACACTTCCTGAAGGGATTCCTCATCGGTATCGTAAGAAAGGTTTCCCACATAAACTTTAGCTGCCATAATAGCTTCCTCCTTGAGTGATGAATAATTTTCTGGTAACTACCAGGTCGCTTCACTTCGAATTTCTTGTAGCCACGAAGTGCAGACAAAAGAAGAAGCTTCGGGCAACCAGATATTCTGATCAATGAACAACAAATTAAATTATACCATATTAAAAATAAACTATCCATATGAAAATAAAATAATTTTTTTATTTTTTAGAAAATTACATCTGTGAGTGGTGAGTGGTGAGTCGTGAGAAGTGAGTGGTGGGTCGTGAGAAGTGAAAAGTGAAACCACGCGTCACGCGTCACGTTTATAACGCGTTACGTCTTATGTATCGGTCATCACTAAGTACCACACCAGGTAAAAGAGTATCCAAAAAATTACGTATCATGTGCTTATATAAAGTTTCTGCTCCTGTAACGCGTAACGCGTAACGCGTTACGCGTCACGATATATAAGATTTTGGTTACTAATTTATCTGTTACGGTACTAAGGGACTGTAAGAAAATAACCCTGGCAAATTGTTAGAACGGTTATCATCCTCGCGTCACGCGTTACGCGTTACGCGTGACGATATAGACGTAAATATGATTGGGTTATTTCTTGACAACCCCTAACAGACAGAATCAATATATTCTATGATAAAATCAGCCATTTTATCTACAACCCATGTAAAATGTTCTTCTTTTATGGAGGAAGGATTACAGTCGGGAA